>DASTYK010000126.1 GCA_035764935.1 Longimicrobiales bacterium
GGCGACCGTATCCGCCTCGCCGATGCACTGGCTGTCCTGCCGGTCGCTCTGCTCGAAACGGAATGACGCGACGGCACGCCTGCGCCAGATCTGACGAGGTGTGATCTACGCGCGAACGCCCGAATGGATCGCGACGATCCCGCCCGTGCGCGTCTCCCACGTCACATCGCGAAGCCCGGCCGCGCGCATTCGCCCGGCAAGCTCCGGCGGCTCCGGAAACTGCAGCACACTGGCGGGCAGATAGCTGTAGGCAGTGCCGTGGCTCGAGACCATGCGGCCCACCTGCGGCAGGACATGGCGGAAATAGAACAGGTAGATGCCGCGGAATGGCTGCCACGCCGGCGTCGTGAACTCCAGGATCACGAGCTTCCCACCCGGGCGCAGCACGCGGACGAGCTCGCGCAACCCCGCATCGAGGTCCGCCAGGTTGCGAACGCCGAACCCGACCGTTGCTCCGTCCATGGAAGCATCGCGCAGCGGCAGTGCCAGGGTATCGCCCGCGGCCGGATACATCGGCACTCCCTGCGCCTTGCTCCGCCCGCGCTCCAGCATCTCCGGCGTGAAATCAGCGGCCAGGACGCGTCCCGCGAACGCAGGGCGTCGCGCGAGCTCCTGCGCGAGATCCAGCGTTCCGGCACACGCATCCAGGTACGTTCCGTCGAGGGGTGCACCCCGCAGCAGGACGTCCACTGCGCGGCGGCGCCAGCGCTTGTCCCGGTTCAGGCTGAGAAGGTGATTGAGCAGGTCGTAACGCGGTGCGATCGCACCGAACATGCGGCGCACTGCAGCGGCTTTCTCGGCGGGCGCAGGCAGAACGCCCGCACCATCATCCAGTCGACTCGCCATCGCGCCCGCTGCTCCCCGCTCTTAGATTCGGTTGGTGCGCGGAACCTAGCCGAGGCCGGCACCTCGATCAACCCGCTGCGCGTGAAACCCGCTGCGGCGCCTGAACGTAGGGCGCTCCGAGTCATTCGCGCACATAAACACCAGCAACGAGGCCGCATGCTGAACAGGCGTGTGCCTCGATCGGCCGTTGAACTATACCGAGCTGACCGATCAGGAAGTGATCGCCCACGCTCTGGAGGGGCGTGAGGCCGCGTATCGCGAGCTGATCGGCCGTTACCAACGGCCGGTGTTTTCCCTCATTTACCGTCTCGTCCGCGATCGGGAACGGGCCGAAGACCTGGCCCAGGACACCTTCATCAAGGTGTTGAATCACCTGGAGCGCTACGACCCGACGTACAAGTTCAGCTCCTGGATCTTCAAGATCGCTCACAACACGGCCCTCGATCACCTGCGCCGGAAGAGCCCCGTCACGCTTTCGCTGGACGGCTCACCACATGCACGCACGGCGGCCGAGATCGAGGCCACCACGCTCACGCCCGCTTCGGATGACGAGAGTCCCGAGTCGTACGCCGCGAGCAAGGAGCTGGGCGCCGAGATCGAGCGTGCGATCGGGCTGCTCCGACCCGAGTACCGCACGGCGATCGTGCTCTGCCACGTAGAGGGGCACCCGTACGAGGAGATCGCGCGGATCATGGATGTTCCGCTGGGCACGGTGAAGACCTTTATCCACCGGGCCCGCAAGGAGTTGATGAAGGAGCTGGAGCACCTCCGGATCTGAAACCCGGGCGGAGGGCCGGACGTATGGATGCCAGAACCAGGGGAACCGAGGAATGAGTCACCAGAGCCTGCACCCCGAAGCGGAACAGCTCGAGGCGTACGCGGAAGGCGCGCTGGACGTTGCCGACCGCGCTGTCGTCGAGTCGCACGTGCTCGGCTGCGCCGACTGCCAGGGTGCCGTCGAGGAATGGCGGGCGCTGTTTGCCGCCCTCGAGGGGCTGCCGCAGCTCGCGCCGTCGGTCGGCTTCGCCGATCGGGTCATGGCGCGCGTCCAGGTGGAGAGCCGTGCACGGATGTGGCGGGCGCACGCTCTGGCGCAGATCCGGGCGGCCGCTCACGGCGTGGGCCGCTGGATGCCGCAGACCACGCGGGGCTGGGCGTTCGCCACGGCGATGCTCGGCCTGCCTGCAATCCTCGGCAGCGCCGTGGTCGCATGGCTGCTCTCGCGTGACTACGTCAGCGGCCAGGCGCTCTGGATCGCCGCGCGCGACACGGTGGACCAGGGTGCACAGCGGCTCGGCGCGGCGTTCGTACAGTCGCTGATGCAGACCGATGTCATGGCCTGGCTGGTCGCCAACACGGGCGAGTTCCTCGCCACGACCGGAATGCGCGGCGTCGGGGCGCTCATCGCACTGGCGGGCGTGACCACGATGGTCTCGATCTATGTCCTGTACCGGAACCTGTTCCGCACACCTACGCGGGAATCACACTATGTCACGTATTCGTTCTGACCGCCGGATGCGGCGCAGTATCGGTGGTCTCGTGCTCGCCGTCGCGGCCGTGGTCGCGACGCCGGCGGCGGGGCAGCAGCCGGCACAGGCCGACGGCACGCATCTCATCGCCAGCGAGGTTTCGCTCTCGAGCAATGACGCTGTGCTGCGCGTCGAGCTGAGCGACGGGCGGGAGCTGACGTGGGCCCTGCGGGACGGGCAGGCACTCATCGATGGAAACACGATCGGTGCGGCCGCGCGCGGGAGCGCGCTGGACGCGGCGTGGCGCGAGCTTCTGAACCAGGCTATGGAGACGCCTGCGGCGGGGCTGCCGGCGCTGCTGGCCGGCTGGGAGGCTCCCGCCGGTGACGGCACTGCCGGTACTGCGCTGGACCGGTCGCTGGAGGAAGCATTCGCCGGAGTCGAAGCGGCTCCTGCGGATGTCGCCGGCGCAGGGCCCACGCCGCCGCTCGCACCGGCCGCGCCGGGAGCGCCGGGTTTCTCCGACGACAGCGTGTCCCGGCTCGTCGAGCGGATCACGGTGCTGCAGTCGCATATCAGTGAGCTGGAAAGCCAGGCCGCACGCGCGCAGACCCGCAACGACAACGCGTTCTCCCGCTTCTTCGGACACATCGGACGCGGCATCGCCGGGATCCTGTCCGTGCTGGTGACGTACGCGGTGCTCTTCGGCATCGGCTTCGCCACCATCGTACTGGGCGGCCGGCGCTTCATCGAGGGCGTGGGCGACACGGCCCGTCACGCGACGGTGCGATCCGGCCTGGTCGGCCTGGCCGCGTCGTTCCTCGTGGTCCCGGCATTCGTGCTCGGGATCATTGCACTCGTGATCTCGATCATCGGTATTCCGGCGCTGCTGGTGTTCGTGCCGCTCTTCCCGCTCGCGGTGGTGCTCGCGGTGCTGCTCGGGTACCTCGGTGTTGCGCACGCCGCGGGTGAGGCGTTCGCCGAGCGCCGCTTCTCGGGTGAGGAGTGGTACCGCAAGGGCAACTCGTACTACTTCCTGCTGGCTGGCCTGGGTCTGCTGCTCGCGCTGTTCCTGGGCGCACACATTCTCGAGCTGACGGGCCCGCTGCTCGGATTCCTGCAGGGGATCCTGATGTTCCTGGGCGTCGTGCTCACGTGGGCGGTTTCGACGATCGGTCTCGGCGCCGTGCTGATCTCGCGTGCGGGCTCGCGGCCGGTCTCTTCGGATCCGTTCGCGTCCGAGCCGTCGATGGAGGAGACCCATGTCTGAGCGCAGCCGCCCGTTTCTGCTCGCGTGCATGGTCGCGCTCATCGCCGGGTGCGACGGCCCGCCCGCGGCCGTCGCGTCCGATGGTGACGACGCCGTGCAGCAGGACTGGCAGACGCTGTCACTCAGCCGCCGGGCCGCAGGCGAGCAGCGCCTCGCCGTCGAGCTGGAGTACGGCGCCGGCAAGCTGACGGTCGCGCCGGGCTCCGCCGAGCAGCTGTACCAGGCGCGCATGCGCTACGACGCGTCCGCGTTCGAACCGGTGACCGGCTACAACGACGGCAGATTGCAGATCGGTGTGGAGGATGCACAGATCCGCGGGCGCAAGCTGGAGGCCGGGTCCCTGAACCTGCAGCTCAGCCCGGACGTCGACCTCGACCTGGAGCTCGCGTTCGGCGCGGCGGAGGCCGACATCGAGCTGGGCGGGCTGCGGATCGAGCAGCTCGAGATCTCGACCGGTGCGAGCCGCACGGCGCTCGCGTTCTCGCAGCCGAACCCGATCACCGCGAACAGCCTGGTGCTGCAGGTCGGTGCCGCGCAGTTCACCGTGAAGGGCCTCGGCAATGCCAACGCTCGCCAGCTCTCGGTGGAGGGCGGCGTCGGCGACATCGATCTCGACTTCACGGGCGCGCTCTCCAACGACATGAGCGTCACGGTCGAGATGGGGCTCGGGCATCTCACACTGCGACTGCCCCGGGGCGTCGGCGTGCGCATCGAGAAGGACGGGCTGCTCGCGTCCGTCGAGGGCGAGGGGCTCACACAGCGCGACAACGTGTACTACAGCGCTGATTATGAAAATGCTGAACGTCGACTTCAATTCGACATCGATGCCGCGTTCAATGCAATCGACATCGTCTGGGTAGACAACGACCAGGCACGATAAAGGAGGATCGGATGCTCACCTCACTGCTCACACTGTTGGTCGTCGGACTCGTCGCGCTCGTCGCGGTAGGCGTCGTGCTGGCGCTGATCGGCGCGGTGCTGGGTATCGCATTCGGTCTTGCGGGCTTCCTGCTGTTCAAGGTCGCGCCCGTCGTGCTGATCGGCTACATCGTGATGCGCTTCCTCACACCCAAGCAGAAGCGGCTGTCGGCCGAGGATCGTCGCTGGCTCGAGAGCTGATTCGTTTCTGCCAGAGTTGTGGTTTTTCTACCACCGAGAGCACAGAGGACACTGAGAACGGCACGAGACGACGAGGGCGTCTCCAGATCCACCTTGTCACGCTTTCGTTGTTTGTGTTGACGTAGAAATGAAAGGGCCGTGTCCGCGGAAGGTGGACACGGCCTTTTTCTGTTTGACTCTGTGTGCTCAGTGCTCTCTGTGGTTGACTGCAGTTCCCGCGACGTGGACGGTAACGACAGCGGTTCTCTCAACGCCGAGGAGCGCAGCGGCGCTGCCATTGCGGACGGCGATCTCGAGCATGCCATCGGACCCGGTAAGGGCGAGGAGACTGCCGGGCACGACGTCGGAGTAGGTCGAGCGAAGTGCGCCGATCTCGCGGCCTGCGATCGACACGCGCGCCGTGCTGTCGACCCAGTCGGCAGGAATGCTGGTGATCAGGTTGCCGAAGCGATCGATGTACTCCACGACACCTTCGATGCCTGTTCCGTCGCGGCGCGGTGCGGGCAGCTCCAGCAGGATGGGGTCCTGAATCGACGGACCAAGCTCCTCGAGCCGGACGCCGCGGGCGAGCCACGCGGCTGCGGGAGCGAAGATGTCGCGGCCGTGGAACGTGGTGGACACTTCCGTGCGCCGGTATGCGGCCGCATCCAGCTCGACGACGCGTGCGGATGCTGCGCGCTGCAGCACGCGCGTGAGCACGCCGTTGTCGGGCGCGACGTAGTGCTGCTCGTCGATCCGGGCGGCGAGGGCTCGACGTGAGCTCCCGACACCCGGATCGACGACGACGAGGTGGATGGTGCCGCGAGGCTGATAGAGCGCGTAGCGCGCAAGCACGTAGGCTGCGGCGTGGACGTCGCCTGGCGCGATGTCGTGCGTGGCGTCCTCGACACTGGCACGCGGTGAGATGCCGGCGACGATGCCCCGCATTGCCGCGGGGTAGCCATCACGCGTGCCGAAGTCGGTGAGCAGGACGATCCGCGCCGGTGCGTCGGCCGGCTCCGGCGCGGATGGGTGCGGCTGCTCGTCCGCGGGCATGGCGCCGTTCAGCCCTGTGCTGTGACGGCGCCTTCGAGCGCGTGGATGACCTGTTCCGCGATCGCGGTGAACGCGCGGCCGGCGTCGGAGTCCGGGGCGGAGATCGCCGTCGGCTTCCCTTCATCGCCTGCGATGCGGACTTCCGGATCGAGCGGCACGGAGCCGAGCAGCGCGAGGTGCATGTCTCTGGCGAGGACGGCGCCTCCGCCGTGACCGAAGACATCGATATGCTCGCCGCAGTGGGGGCAGTGCATGCCGGCCATGTTTTCGACGATGCCGAGCAACGGGGTGCGCACGCGCTCGAACATGCGCACGGCACGTCGCACGTCGCCGGTGGAAACGTCCTGCGGCGTGGTGACGAGCACGGCACCCTGCACGTTGACCGTCTGCACCAGGGAAAGCTGCGCGTCACCTGTGCCGGGTGGCATGTCGACCACGAGGTAGTCGAGCTCGCCCCACTCGACCTGCTCGATGAACTGCTTGAGGATGCCCGAGATGAGCGGCCCACGCATGATCGCGGGCTGCTCCGGCTCGAGCAGGAAGCCCAGGCTCATGAGCTTGACGCCGTGACGCTCGAGCGGGACGATCTTCTCCTCGCCCTTGGCGCCGGTCACCTTCGGCCGTCCCTCCTCGCCGAACATCAGCGGGACGTCGGGTCCGTAGACGTCCGCGTCGAGCAGGCCGACGCGCAGCCCCTTCTGTGCCAGTGCAGCGGCGAGGTTGACCGCCACGGTCGACTTGCCGACACCGCCCTTGCCGGAGCTGACCGCAATCACGTGCTCGATGTTGCGGACCAGCTGCGGGTCCGGCTGCGGCGCGGGAACCGAGTGCGGCTGCCGCTGGCGCTGCTGCGGCTGCGGCGCGTTCGGCAGTTTTACGTCGATCTTGACCTTGCTGACCCCGCCGACTGCCTCGGCCGTCGCGCGCACGTCGCGCACGAGTGTGCCGGGATCCTCGGGCTGGAGCAGGAACTGAATGCGGACCTTGCCGTCCGGGTCCGCCTCGAGCGCGGTGATGTGGCCCCCGCTGACCACGTCCTGCCCGGTCCTCGGGTTCTCCACGCCGCTCAGTGCGTCGCGCACCGCCGCGAGCAGTGCGTCACGATCGATTGCCATCACAATCCCCCAGTAAAAACGGCCGGCACCCCCGGGGCGCCGGCCGTAACGCAGCCGTACGTCACATTGGAATCAGAGGGCGACGATGCCGGTCACTTCCGGCACGGCGAGCATGATCCGCCGCTCGATGCCCTGCTTCAGCGTCAGGGTCGAGATCGGGCACGAGCCGCAGGCACCAACCAGCCGCAGCTGAACGATGCCGTCGTCTTCATCGTAGTCGATGAACTCGACGTCGCCCCCGTCGGAACGGAGCGCGGGGCGGAGCGAATCCAGGACATCCTCGATCTTGTCGCGTGCGGTCGTGCTCATCTACAGCCCTCCGTGAGCCGAATCTATCCGGCGCCTGCTACCCCGGTCAATCGGACGGGTTCAGACCGCGCCCGGTGTGCGGTCCGCGATCGACTTGCCCTGCATGAACAGGATCAGGTAATCGGGGCCGCCCGCCTTGGAATCCGTGCCGGACATGTTGAAACCGCCGAACGGCTGGACGCCGACCAGCGCGCCCGTGCATTTCCGGTTGAGGTACAGGTTGCCCACGTGGAACTCGTTGCGCGCGCGCTCCAGCCGCTCGGGATCCAGCGTGTACACGGCGCCCGTGAGGCCGAACTCGGTGCCGTTGGCGATGTCCAGCGCGTCGTCGTAGTCCCTGGCGCGGATGAACGCGAGCACCGGCCCGAAGATCTCCTCCTGCGCCACGCGTGCATCCGGCTTCACGTCCGCGACGATCGTCGGCCCGATGTGGAAGCCGTCCTCACCGTCGCCGGACTCGCCCCGCAGCACCATGCGGCCTTCCTTCTCGCCGAGCTCGATGTAGCTGCGGATCTTGTCGAATGCCTTGCGCTCGATCACGGCGCCCATGTTCGTATCCGGCTCGCGCGGGTCACCGATCTTCAGCGTCTTCGTCCGCTCGGCCACCTTGTCGAGGACCTCGTCGTAGACCTTGTCGACGATGATCGCGCGCGAGCATGCGGAGCACTTCTGCCCCTGGAACCCGAACGCGGCCGCGACGATGCCGTCGGCGGCTGCATCGAGGTCCGCCGTCTCGTCGACGACGATGGCATCCTTGCCGCCCATCTCGAGGATCGTGCGCTTCAGCCAGACCTGGCCGGGATGTACCTTCGCGGCACGCTCGAAGATGCGCATGCCGATCTCCTTGGAGCCCGTGAATGCAACGAAGCGCGTGCGCGGGTGATCGACCATCGTGTCACCCAGCAGTCCGCCCGGGCCGGTGATGTAGTTGACGACACCCGGCGGCAGGCCGGCCTCCTCGATGAAGAGGCGCGCGAAGATCGCCGCAATGATCGGCGAGGTGTGCGCTGGCTTGAGCACAGCAGTGTTGCCGGTGACCACGGCGGCCATGGTCATTCCGCCCATGATCGCGCCGGGGAAGTTCCAGGGCGGGATGATCGCGCCGACGCCCAGCGGGATGTAGCGCATCTGGTTGTGCTCGCCGGACACCTGGGTCACCGGCGCGCCGTCGGCGAGTCGCAGCATCTCGCGGCCATAGTACTCGGCGAAGTCGATGAGCTCGGCTACGTCCGCGTCCGCCTCGACCCAGTTCTTGCTGACCTCGTAGATCATCCACGCGGCCAGCTCGAACTTGCGCTCGCGGATCTTCGCGGCCGTCCGGAACAGACCCTCGGCGCGCTCGCGCGGGTCCGTGTGCTGCCACGCCTGGAACGCGCGGTCCGCGGCCTCGATCGCCTGGCGCGCGTGCTCGTCGGTGCCGCGCACCGTGCAGCCGACCACGATCGAGCGATCGAACGGGCTGCGCACCTCGTCCAGCGGCCCGTCAGTGATTTCCTTGCCGTCGATGATCATCGGCCAGGTGCGACCGAGCTGGCCACGCACCTGCTCCAGCGCCTGCTCCATCGCCTTCCGGTTTTCCGGCTTCGTGAAGTCGGTGAGCGGCTCGTTCCTGAACTCGGATACCATTTGTCTCTCCCATGGCGGCAGCGCGCCGCCCGGCTGTCGGTCTGCTGCGGGTTCACGCCGGCGTTCCTCCGGCACGCCGGAAGATAGCCCATGTGTCAAATCGACACAAACCATTGCTGGATGCCGAGTTAAGGGCGCGGGGTCAGTCGGTCCGGCGCTCCGCGACACGCCGCACGATCCGCGAGCCGTGGTCGCGGCCGTTCTCGATGAAGACCTTGTTCGCGTCGTTGCCGGCGACGATCACGCCAGCCACGAACACACCCGGGACGTCGGTCTCCATCGTGTCGGGATCATGACCGGGGATGCCGGTGAGCGGATCGATGCGGACGCCGAGGCTGCGGAGAAGCGACGGGTCGGGGGTGTACCCGGTCATTGCGAGGACGAAATCGTTGCTCAGCTCCTCAGTCGCCCCGTCCTTGCTGCGGATGACCACGCTCTCGGGGCGGATCTCCATGATGCGGCTGGACCAGCGTGCGTCGATGGCGCCGGAGCGGAGGCGCCCCTCGATATCGGGTCGCACCCATGGCTTGATGTTGGCGTCCAGCTGCGGCAGGAAATGCACGATGGTCACGTGCGCACCCCAGCGATGCAGCTCGAGCGCAGCATCGACAGCCGAGTTCCCGCCCCCCACGACGACCACGTCCTGCTGAAAGAAATCGTGTCCTTCGCGGTAGTCGTGGCGCACCTTCGGGAGCTGCTCCCCTGGCACGCCGAGCAGGTTGGGGTGATCGAAATAGCCTGTGGCAACGACGATGCTGGATGCGGCGCGGAGGTGCTCCTCCCCGCTCAGCGCGCGCGAGCGCACGATGAAGCCGGCAGAGCGTTGCTCGACGGCGATCACTTCCTCGTACTGGCGGACGTTGATGCCGAAGTGCGGCACGAGCCGCTGGTAGTAGCGCAGCGCCTCGCGCCGGGTCGGCTTGTCACCGGTCGGCAGGAACGGCACACCTCCGATCTCGAGTCGATCGGCGGTGCTGAAGAAGGTCATGAACGTCGGGTAGCGCGCGATGGACGAGGCGACGCACCCCTTGTCGATGAGCAGGCAGCGGACGCCGTGTTCGGCTGCCGCCGCACCGACCCCGATGCCGCACGGCCCCGCACCGATGACAATGATGTCCCACGGCTCGCGCGGTTCCTGCTCAGATGTCATCGCGCCAGCGTTCCACGTTGCGCGTGTACTCGTCGACGAGCGCCGAGGCTCCCTCCTCGTCGGGTGCTTCCGCAGTCACGACGAAATACGGTTTGTCGGAGTGCGGTATCACCAGCGCCCAGGTCTGCTCGTCGCGCCAGATCTTGACGCCGTCGACGAGCTGCCGCTCCTCGTTCTCCGTCGATTCCATGAGGCGGCGCATGACCGCGCCCTTGCGACCCCACGGGCAGGCGACGCGTTCCTGGCGCTTGTGGATCGGCCGGTACTCGCCCGCGATCTCGCTCAACTTCCTGCCATCGAGCGCGAGTGCTTCCAGCAGCTGCACGGCGGCGAACATGCCGTCGTAGGCGGGCAGAAAATGCGAGTAGATGAACTCGCCGCGCGCGCCCGCGACCATGTCGACGCCGGTTGCCGACGCCATCATCGCGTGGTGCTCGGTCTTGGTCCAGACCACCTCACCATTCTGCTCGCGCACGCGGTCGGCGACGGCCGCGGCGGTGGTGACCGGGAGTGCGACCTTGCGCACGCCGAGGTGACGGAGCGCGAGCTCGACCACAGCGAGCTGCGCAATGTCGGGCGTGAGCGGCCGCCCCATGTCATCGACCAGGTGGATCACCTCGCCGCCGGGATCGATCCAGAGTCCGACGTCCGCACCGATCGAGCGGACGATGCCGCCCAGGCGCTGCAGCCCGGCAACGAACTCCTCGTCGCTGCGCGAGAGGCGGCCGGGGGCGGCGTACGCATCGAGACTGACACTGTCCGCGCCGAGCGCGCCGAGGATGCCGGGCAGAACGTTGACGGTCGTGCCGTACGCGTAGTCGAGCACGAGGTTGAAGCGGCGTTCCGCAATGCGCTCGCGCGCGACATGGCTCAGGAAATCCTGCTGGTAGCGATCGACGACCCGCGTCGGGAAGTTCAGATCGCCGGTGCCGTCCGGTCCTGCGCGCGGGAAGTCCTCGCGCGCGAACAGCCGCTCGATCGATTGCGTCTTGCCGGGTGGCAGGTCGCGGCCGTCCGCATCGAAGAACAGGATATCGACGACCTTGGGATCGAAGGGGGAGCGACGCACGTGGATCCCGCCTGCCTCGTTGCCGTGATGCACCGCGTGGCGCACGACGGGGATCGGCATGACCTGCAGGTCCTCGACCGCGCAGCCGACCGACATGAAGCCGGTCATGAGTGCGCGGTTGATCATGCGGGAGGCGCGGTCGCTGTCGCGGGACGTCGCAACGAAGGCACCACGATCGAGTGTGGCGCCGTAGGCGCCCGCGAGCCGCGCGGCGATTTCCGGTGTGAGCTCGAAGTTGGGCACGCCGCTGACGCGCGCGCCGGTGAAGAGGCTGCGCTCCCATGCCTCGCCCCAGATGAGCGAGTGCGTGAGTGCGGCGCGCTCCTCGACCACCTTGTCGGGCCAGACCTTGACGTTGGGCCCAACGACGGCGCGCGCACCGACCTCGGCATTGTCGGAGACGATCGTGCGCTCGCGGATCGAGGCACCCGTGCCGATGCGGACACCGGTGCCGCAGACGGCCTCCGAGATGCGCGCCGAAGGTCCGACGCGGCAGTTCTCCCAGAGGACGGTGCCGCGCACATCGGCGCCGGGACCGATCTTCGTTCCCGGGCCGACGATCACGTTCTCCAGGGCTGCGCCCGCGCCAATCTCCACGTTGGCGCCGAGCAGTACGGTGCCGCGGCAGCGGACCTCGCGACCGATCATCGCACCGCGCTCACCCCAGATGGTGCAGCGTCCAGTCGCACGACGTTCACCGCGCAGCCTGAGCTTCACGCGGCCGCGCAGGATGTCGTCATGCGCGCGGCGGTACTCCTCGATGTTGCCGATGTCGCGCCAGTAGCCTTCGGCGACGTGGCCGTAGAGCGCGGCGCGGTCGCGCAGCATCTGCGGGTACAGATCCTTGGAAAAGTCGAAGTTCGTCTTCTCCGGGATGCGCCGCAGCGCCTCGGGCTCGAGCAGATAGATGCCGGTGTTGATCGTGTCGCTGAAGACTTCGCCCCAGGTCGGCTTTTCGAGGAAGCGCTCGATGCGACCCGTCTGCTGATCGACGATCACGATGCCGAACGCGAGGGGGTTCTCCACGGACGTGAGCAGGATCGTGGCCTCGGCGCCGCGCTGCTCGTGCGCCTGCACGGCCTCCGTCAGGTCGAAGTCCGTGAGCACGTCACCGCTGATGACCAGGACGCGCTCGTCGCCGAGCAGGTGTGCAGCG
This sequence comes from Longimicrobiales bacterium, assembly GCA_035764935.1. Taxonomy (NCBI): domain Bacteria; kingdom Pseudomonadati; phylum Gemmatimonadota; class Longimicrobiia; order Longimicrobiales; species Longimicrobiales bacterium. The sequence goes on from DASTYK010000126.1 coordinate 12,165, forward strand.
TTGCGAACCGCGCCCGCAGTGCCGTAATCCGCTTCGGCTGTCACGTACTGCATGCGCACACCGAAGTCGCTGCCGTCGCCGAAGTAGGACGTGATGTGGTCGGGCTGAAAATAGAGGATCGAGACGAGATCAGTGACGCCGTGCGCCTTGAGCAGGTCGACGATGTGCTCCATCATCGGTCGGTTGGCGACCGGCACCATGGGTTTCGGGCGGTTGATCGTCAGCGGCTTGAGACGGGTGCCGAAGCCACCCGCCATGATCACGCCTTTCATGTGTTGCTTCACTCGATTCGGAAGGACCGGAAAACCGCCCGTGCAGCGAGCGCAATCGTCGTGCCCGGCAAGGTACCCGCGCGTTGCTGCGCCGGGCAAATCTCTCTTGACTGGCAGGGGGGCCGGCACGCATTCTCCACGTTCCTGCCCTACCTTCAACGTCTGCGGTGATGACGCGCACCAGCACGAAAGCCGCCGCCGAAGCGGCGCTCCGCGAACTGCCTTCAGTCGTTGGCGCCTACGTTCGCGAGGACATCTTCGGCCATCCACGGGAAGTTCACATCCTGGTAACAGCCGGCCCGACGCCCCGTGAGCTTGCGCGCGACGTGCGCGACCTGCTCGAGGAGCGGCTGGGCGTGCCGGTCGATCAGCGGGTGATCAGCATCGCGCAGCTCGCCTGCAGCCCCGTCGAGGCGCTGCCAACCCACCAGCTGCATCAGGCGGACGCCGTCGAAGCGGCGGCGTCCCAGGCGGGCGAGCCCCGGCTCCGGCTCGGGGGGCTGGACGTGGAAGCCGGCAACGGCCGTGTGTCCGTGGCGGCCCGGATGCAGCTCGGTCGCGACGAGCACGTCGGGTGGGGCTCGGAAGTCGAGACCGAACAGGGACGGTTGCGGGCGGGAGCGGCCGCCATTGCGCAGGCGGTCACCCTCGCACTCGGCGAAAGCGGCAGGCTGGAGCTCGAGGCAGCGTCGGTGGTGGAAGCCTTCGGCCGGCAGTACGGGCTGATCTGCACCAATGCCGCATCGCCACGACTGGGGCGGCATCCCATCGCGATGTTCGGTGCGCACCCGCTCGGAAGCGATCCCGTCGAGGCGGGCGCGTATGCTGCTCTGAAATCAGCCAACCGGATCGTCGCATTGCTGCTGCGCAACGGCCGGGCGGCGCGGCGGCCGCGCAGTCGCTGAGTCTCAGGCGCTGGACGCGGCGTCGATCGGTCGCTCGGTCTGCGGGTCGGCCTGGTCGTCGAGCCGCGCAAGCGCAGACAGCTCGCCGATCACCCGCCGCACGACGTCCGCGTTCTCCACGACCATCCCGGCGAAGCGCGTGCGCTCCGCCACACCGATCCACTCCTCCTGCAGCAACTGCCCCGCCCCGATGACGGCACCGACCCTGTTCTTCAGGTCGTGTGTGAGCCGACCCCGCACGCCGGCCAGTCGAGTCTCGCGCTCGGTGAGGCGGGTCTCCATCGCGTGCATGCGTGCCGAGGCGGTCGCCCGGGTGATCACGGCGCACGCGTGAAAAATCCGGCGCGTGGCTTCGAGCATCGCGGTGGCGGCGATGTCGTCGCGATCGCGGGCAGTGAGGTCCACGAATTCGATGAGGACGTCGGCGAGGCAGCGCCACGCGTCGATCGCACTGATGGCATCGACACCGCTCGCATGCAGCGAACGCGCGACGCGCAGCGCCGCAGCACCGAGCGGTGACTCACTCGTGATCGCCGTGGCGGGCGCGGCGATGAAGTCGGCTACACCGCATACTACGGGTGAAGCGTGCGGGACGAGCGCGTCGTACAGGTCGGCGAGCCCGCCGGTGGCCTGTTGCGCGTGATCGTGCGACGGCGAGGTGCCGTCCGTCGCGGCAAGGGTCAGCGGTGACGGCGTGTGTCGACGTACTGCATCGAGCCAGCGCCGCGCGAGGTCCTCGTGCGCCGCGCGGATGCGAGTGCTCAGCTCCCCGATGAACGGACTGCCTTCAGATTCGTGCATGGTCCTGCCTGCTCCACTCGTATGAACCGTCGTCCGGGTCGGACGGGTGTCGCGCGGAGGAAGGCAGGAACCGAGCCAGTCGTCAGGCGGAGGCCGGCAGCAGGGCGGGAAGTGCGCAGTAGTGGGCGCTTTCGGTGCTCGGAATCACCGTCCGACGGCGCGCCAGGGAAGCAAGGGCAGCCGATGTTTCCACCGGATCCGAGCGCAGCCGCTGCGCGATATCCTGGACGGATGCGACACCGGTCTCCTGCAGTGCGAGCCATGCGTAGCGCTCCAGTGGTGCAACCTCGCCCAGCAGCGTGAAGCCGACGTCGTCCACCTCCGCGACGAGCGCGAGGTTGTGACGCCCGAGCACCGCCTCGATCGGGTCGAGGTGGTGGTCGCTCACACCGCGGGCGACGAAGTACGCATCGGCCGGGCGATCGTCGGCCAGGTAGCGAAGCACGAGCTTGGCTACGGCCTCATCGGCGCAGGAGTAGTCGAGGATGACGACCTGTCGGAAGTCCAGGACGGAAAGGCAGCGGTCGCCGAGCTCGACGATCTGGCTCTCGATGCCGAGGCGGAGTGCGCGGCCGGTCGGGCGCGTCACCAGGTGCGAATACAGGCTGGCAACCGAGCGGCGCACGAGGGAGTGCAGGTCGATCGAGACCGGGACGAACGACTGCTGCGGACCGTAGGTCATCCTGCTACCACTGCTCATGCCTCGGTGTCGCGCGCAGGCAGAATGATGCCGATCTGCGCGCCGGGAAGATACGGCAGGCCGGTCTCGAGCGTGCGCCCGTTCTCGTCCCACGCGGGGATATCCGCGATGCGAGCCGTACCGCTGCGCACGGAAACACGACCGCCCCAGCGTGCGACGAGCTTGCGGATCTGCTGCAGTCCCTGGCCGCGGCCCGGATCGTGGTGCCGCGTCTGGCCGTGCATGAACGCCGATTCCAGCGCCGCAGCATCCGTCCAGCCGCCTTCAGGATAACGCGTTGCGTGTGTGGACGCGAGGCTCTTGCGGAAGCCGATACCCAGGTCCATCACGGCAATCACCACCACGCGCCTGCCGCCGAGCTTTTTCGTCCAGGTGTAGGTCTGCGTGGCAACCCAGCCGGGCGCTTCCGCGTGCTCGATGATGTTCTGGCAGACCTCCGAGAGGATCACGCTGAACTGGAACGCCTCGCGCAAGGGGTAATGCAGCTGCTTCGTGAGGATCGCGATGCCACGCTCGTTGACCAGGTCGACGACGGCGTGCACGTCCTGGTGCGAGTTGATGGGTGTCACTTCGAGCAGCACATCGGAGCCTGCTTCATGACCGCCGCGGCGCTGCGGCGCGCCTGAGAGCTCGAAGGTGCGTTCCGCATGCGGGAAGAAGTGCATGCGCGTGAGATAGCTGACGACCTCCGGACTGTCGGGCAGCTTCAGGAGCGGGCGCTCGCCATTTCGTTGCGCGGTGCTGCCGATGCAGAGCAGGCCGACCATGCCGTAGGGATCGACCCAGCGGACGTGCGTTGCGTCGAACAGGGTACGCTCGTCTGCATTCGCAGCGCTGCTGTCCGCTGCGCGTGCGACCTGTTCGAAGCTGCGCTCGTCGAGCGAAGCGGGGAGCGGTATGACGTTCACGTGCCGATCCTGCCGGAAAGGTGATGGTGCAAGCCGGATGCACCGCGATGTTCGACGTTGCGCGCGGCGGCCCGGTTCGCGGCACGCATGGCATCCTCGATCTCAGCGCCACGGAAGAGATGCAGCGCGCACGTCGCGCCCCAGACATCGCCGCAGCCGGTGGGATCGCCTTCGTCGGGTGCGCTGACGATGCCGAGACGGCCGGACCGGACGGCGCCGCCGGTGCGCACGATCGTCGGTCGGACGAGCCCGCGCTGGTACCAGCGCAGCGGGTCGGGCGTCCACGCGGGTGATGCGACGTATGCGGAGCCACGGTCACCGAGGGTCACGAGCAGCAGTCGCATCTCGTTGCCGACTGCATCTGCAGCGAAGCGCCACGGGTCCCCCTGCCACGCGTGAGCGAGCAGGTTCAGCTCGTCCTCGTTGACCTGCACGATGTCGAAGCAGCGCAGCCACTCGGGCCAGTGCTCGAGCGGTCGTGGCACACGCATGCCGTCCGGACCCACACCCAGGAAGAGGGAGTGCAGGTCCGTGTAGATGGGGCCGTGAAAGGAAAGCCGGAGCTGCTGCGCGGTCGCCAGGTCGAGCTCGAAGCCGGAGATCAGGTTGACGTAGAGCGCGTCGAGCGTGTCGACGATGGGCTCCAGCTCGGGCCACGTCCATGGCGGCACGCCACCGGTCAGCTTTTCGAAACGGCGCTGCCGGTCCTGGTAGCGCAGCTCGACGCGGTTGTTCGGCGCATCGACGATGCGCACGCCCGTGTCGAGGTCGAAGCCGGGCAGCGTGTGCAGAAAGCGCAGAGCAGGCTCGGCGAGGTCGGCTCCGACGCGAATGATGGGGACGATACGGACATCGTCGCCGGCCGCGGCGGCCGCACCGCCGAGCGCATAGGAGATGCCGCCCCATTCCTCGATCGGCACACTCCGGCCGTCGCGGGCATAGATGCGGTCCCACACCATGCTGCCGAGCACCCCGATGCGCTTCATCGCCATTCATTCAACCACGGAGAACACGGAGCGCACAGAGAACGCCTGGGACGTGCGCGCGGGAAGCAACGGCGTCTGGATGCCACGACTCGAGGTTGCCTGTCAGACGCGGCCGTAGGTTTCCTTCTTGAACACGGCGGCGGCGCCAATGACGCCGGCTGTGCCCGGGAGGACGCCCGAGACGATTTCGCAGCACTCCTCGGCGCTGCGGAAGGCGCGACGTCGTACTTCCGCGCGCAGCGGAACGAAGAGGTGGTCACCTGCGCGGGTGACGCCGCCGGCGATCACGATCATGTCGGGGTTCAGGATGTTGATGAGGTTGGCGATGCCGGCGCCAAGCAGCTTGGCAGTCTCACGCATCACCTCGTTTGCATAGGGGTCGCCGAGAACGACCGCCTCGTAGACCGTGGCGGCCGTAATCTCTTCGAGCTTGCCGTCGACGAGTGTCGGGAGCAGCGACTCCGCGCCGGCCTCGATACCCTCGATGGCGCGCAGTGCGATGGCTGGGCCCGAGGCGTAGGCTTCGAGGCAGCCGTAGTTGCCGCACTTGCAGCGGCGGCCGGTCGAGTCGATGGTCATGTGGCCGATCTCGCCCGCCGCGTCGCTCGCGCCGTGGAAGATCTCGCCGTTCAGCACGATGCCGCCACCGATGCCGGTGCCGATGGTCAGTCCGACGAGGGAATCGACGTCGCGCCCCGCGCCGAGCCACCACTCCCCGTAGGTCGCGCAGTTCGCATCGTTGTCCAGGGTGGCGGGCAGGCCGACGGCGTTGGAAATCAGGTCGCGCAGCGGGAAGTTGCGCCAGCCGAGGTTCGGCGTGTTGATGACGGTGCCGGTCGCGCGGTCGAGGGGACCCGGCGAGCCGATGCCGATACCGGCGAAGTCGTCGGGGCTGCCACCGTTCTGCGCAGCCACCTCGTTACGGCACTCGTTGATCAGGGAAACGATCCGGTCGACGACGTACTTCGCGCCCCGATGTGCCTCCGTGGCCACGGAGCGCAGCCCGAGGACGTCGCCATTGCCGCCGTTCATCGGCAGTGCACCCACGGAGATGTTGGTGCCGCCGAGATCGACGCCGAGCACCCACTTCTTGTCGTCGCCGGCACTCACGGCGCCTCCGCCGGCGGCGGCAGCCTGCTTCCCCTCGTTCGGTGCCATCATGCTCCCGGTGTGGCGGTTGTCCTCGCCGGGACGCATACCCCGGTCCTGCGGGTTTGCGCCACACGCGCCTGAGAATGCGGGGCGGCCCGGCCCGCGGCAACGGGGCCCGGTGGACAGTAAACGCGCCTGCCGCGGCCCGCGTGCACGTGTTATCCTGTGCGGATGCGTTTTTCCGTGGTGATCACGACCTACAACCAGCCCGCCTGGCTCGAGCTGGTGCTGCTCGGCTACCGCGTCCAGACGTTCCGCGACTTCGAGGTCCTCGTGGCCGACGACGGCTCGGACGAACGGACCCGCGCCGTGATCGACCGGGCGCGGTCGCAGCTCGGTGTGCCGCTCCACCACGTCTGGCACGAGGACCGCGGCTTCCGCAAGTGCACGATCCTGAACCGTGCGATCGAGGCGTCCAGCGGCCAGGCGCTGCTGTTCACGGACGGCGATTGCATCCCGCGCCCCGACCTCCTCGCCGTGCACGACGCCCAGCTCCAGCGCGGGCGGTTCCTGTCGGGCGGGTACGCCAAGCTGTCCGAGCACGTGAGCCACGCGATCACGGCCGAGGACGTGCTGTCTGGCAATGCGACGTCCTGGCGCTGGCTGCGCGCGCACGGGGCACCCGCGTCGCGCGCGCTGCTCCGGCTGCGCGTGCCTGCTGCGACCGGGCGGCTGCTCGACGCCCTCACGACCACGCGGCCGACGTTCAACGGCCACAATTCCACCGTGTGGCGGGATGACGTGATCCGCGCCAACGGCTTCGACGAGCGCATGGGCTGGGGCGGGCTGGACCGCGAGCTGGGCGAGCGGCTGGAAAACGCAGGAGTGCGCGGCAAGCAGGTCCGTCATCGCGCGCACGTGGTTCACCTGTACCACCGGCGCGGGTACCGCAGGCCGGAGATCGAGGCGGCGAACCGGGCCATCCGGAACGAGACGGCGCGGCTGAAGCGGACGCGGACGGAGCACGGGATCAATGCCCCGCGCGATGCAGTTGCCGGCTGAACGGGGAGCACGCCGGCGCGTCACGGTGCTGAACTCGGTCGCACTGAACGCGGGCGACGCAGCGATCCTGGCGGGGCTGAGAGTGGCACTGCTCGAGGCGTTCGGAGCAGATCTCGAACTGCAGGTGGCCGACGACGCGCCGACAGCTGCCAGTGCGCTCTACCCCGACATCGACTTCTTCACCGGGCTGCACGGGAGCGGGCTGAACGCCCGGCATGCGCTGCGGGGTGCTACACGAAGCCTGCACCGACGGCGGGTGCGAATCGCGCAACTTCTGTTAGAGCGAGCGCCCGCCGGAGGGCGGGCCCTGCTCGATCGGAGGGGACGAGAGCACCTCGCGCGCGTCGGCGGGAGCGTCGCTGCCATCTCGACCGGGGGTACGTACTTCGTCGAACACTACTCGTTCGAGCGGCGTGCGCTCGAGGTTCTCGCAGCAATCTCCACAGGTGTTCCTACGTTTCTCTATACGCAATCGCTGGGTCCCTTCACCCGCCGGGACACGCGGCACCTGATGCGGCGCGTCCTTTCGGGATGTGCGGCCGTGTTCCTGCGCGACGAGCGCTCGCGACAGCACGCACTGGAGTTGGGGGTCGACGAAGCGCGGCTGCACGTGCGCCCCGACGCAGCGTTCGTGCTGAGTGTTCCTGGACCGACGCTGTCGACGGATCGCCCGCTGCGGATCGCCGTGTCCGTCCGCGAGTGGGGGCACTTCAGCTCGGGAACGCGCGCGGAGGGCACCGCGCGCTATACAGAGGCGGTGGCGGCGACCGTGCGTGCGCTCGCCCGCGAGCAGGACGCGCAGGTGACCTTCATGTCGACGTGCCAGGGCGTGCCAGCATACTGGACCGACGACTCACAATTTGCGGACCGGATCGTCGGCGAGTTGCTGCGTGACGTTCCGGGCGTGCACGTGGATCACGCGTTCCGCTCGCCCGTCGCACTGCGCGATGCCTACCGCGAATTCGACCTCGTCATCGCGACGCGGATGCACGCCGCCATTCTCGCGCTCTGCGCCGGCACGCCGGTCGTGCCGATTGCATACGAGTTCAAGACGATGGAGCTGTTCAGATCGCTGGGTATGGCCGAACTCGTAGATGATATCGACCACCTGAGCCCCGAATCCCTGGTTGCACGCGTGAAGCGGGCGGTCGACGAACGTTACTTGCTGCGTGCCCGCATTGCGGCGCTGCTGCCTCAACTGCGCGAGCAGGCGGCCGAACCCGCTCATCGAATCAGGCGCTTGATCGAGGTTGCGTGAAGCCCACCGTCCTGATCTTCCGGAAGCGGCTGTTGCCCTGGTCGGAGACGTTCATCGCCGCCCAGGGACGCGCGTTGAAGCGGTATCATCCGGTCTTCGTCGGGTACCAGCGCGATCCCGCCGGCGCCGCCTACCTCGACGGGTGCGAGCAGATTCTGCTCAGTGACCACGAGCCGCTCCCCGGAGTCGCAATCGGCAAGGCATTGCTCAAGGTAGCCGGCCGGGTACCGCGATCATGGCTGCGCGCGCTCGAAGCAACGCGCCCGCGACTGGTTCACGCGCATTTCGCGACGAGCGCACAGCCGGCGCTCCGGCTCGCCGAAGCTCTCAGGCTGCCGCTCGTCATGACCTTCCACGGCCACGACATCGCCAAGACGCCCCGGAATCGTGCTCACGCAGAGCGACGACGCGCGCTGTTCACGCGGGTCGATCGCGCAATCGCAGTTTCGGACTTCATCGCGGATCGACTGCGCGAGGCAGGCTGTCCCGAAGAGAAGATCGTGGTGCACCACATCGGCGTGGACACCGATCGGTTCGTTCCGGCCGCGGACGCTGTCACAACGCCTCGCGTGCTGTTCGTCGGGCGACTGGTCGAAAAGAAGGGGCTCGATCACCTGCTGCGTGCGTTCCCCGCGGTGCTGAAGCGCGTGCCCGGAGCGGAGCTCGTGATCGTCGGCGACGGGCCACTACGTGCCCGGCACGCGTCGCTCGCCGCATCGCTCGATGTCCCGGCGCGGTTCGTCGGCGTACAGACACCGGACGAGGTGCATGGATGGCTCCGGGCGTCGCAGGTGCTCGCCGCGCCCAGCGTGGTCACAGGAACCGGCGACGCAGAGGGACTGCCCGTCACGATCATGGAAGCGCTGGCGACGGGGCTGCCGGTCGTCGCGTTTCCATCCGGCGGCAGCGCCGATGGTGTGCGGGATGGCGAGACAGGATTCCTGGTCGGCCCCGGCGATGAAACGGGTCTGGCGGACGCGATCGTGCGCGTGCTGTCCGAGGCGCCGTTGCGCACGGCGATGTCGGCAGCGGCGCGTCGGCTCGCGCTCGACCGGTTCTCGATCAGCCAGCAGACAACGGAGCTGGAGCGGATCTATGACGAGGTGCTGGGCCAGGCCGGGGTTTGCCTCTGCTGATCCCGGCTTCGACCAGCAGTGCGGTGGCCGATCCGGCTATTGACATGCGCAGTACATGCAAGCATGTTCCCCACATGAAAATGATTCAGATCCGGAACGTCCCTGAGCAACTGCATCGGGAGGTCAAGGCACGGGCAGCAAAGGCCGGTATGAGCCTGTCCGATTACCTGCTCGAGCTCGTGCGGCGGGACATCGAACGGCCCGATACGGAGGACCTGCGGCGGCGCCTGCGCGAGCTGCCCCCGGTATACCCTGCCGAGTCAGTGGTCGATGCGGTGCGCCGTGAGCGCGATTCCCGGTAACGCGGCATGCTCGTAATCGACGCATCGGCGATGGTGCAGGTACTTCTGCGAGGTGCAGGCGCGAACGCGATCGAGGAGCGGCTGTTCTCGGGCGAGTCGCTGCATGCTCCACATCTGCTGGACCTCGAGGTCGCGCAGGTTCTCCGCCGTTATCAGCTCGCCGGCGACCTGGATGATGCGCGTGGCGAGCTTGCGTTGGACCTGCACCGCGACTTCGCGATCCAGCGTTATCCGCACCACCTGTTTCTGAGTCGGGTGTGGCAGCTCCGTCGCAATGCGACGGCGTACGACGCCGTGTACCTCGCCCTGGCGGAGGCACTCGGCGCGACGCTGCTCACGCGTGATCGTCGTCTGGCGGGGGTGCCAGGCTGTGTGGCGGAGGTGGAAGTCGTATAGCGAAGGGCGGCGTCTACTCCCCCACCTTCAGCACCGCCAGAAACGCTTCCTGCGGAATCTCCACGCTGCCGACCTGCTTCATGCGCTTCTTCCCTTCCTTCTGCTTCTCGAGAAGTTTGCGCTTGCGGCTGATGTCGCCGCCGTAGCACTTGGCCGTGACGTTCTTGCGCATGGCGCGGATGGACTCGCGCGCGATGATCCGGCCGCCGATGGACGCCTGGATGGCGACCTCGAACATCTGCCGCGGGATCAGCTCGCGCAGCTTTTCCGCCATGGCGCGGCCCCACTCGTAGGCCTTGTCCTTGTGGATGATCACGCTGAAGGCATCGATCGAATCGCCGTTGATCATCATGTCGAGCTTGACCAGGTCGTTTGGTCGGTACTCGAGGAACTCCCAGTCGAGGGAGGCGTAGCCGCGCGTGCCGCTCTTCAGCTTGTCGTAGAAGTCGAGCACGATCTCGGCGAGGGGCAGCTCGTAGACGAACTCGACGCGCGTCTGGTCGAGGTAGTGCATCTCCCTGAACTCGCCGCGCCGCTCGTGACAGAGCTTCTGCACGTTGCCGATGTACTCGGAAGGCGCGACGATCCGTGCGCGCACGTACGGCTCGAGGATGTCGTCGATCCTGGTGCGATCGGGGAGCGCGCTGGGGTTCTCGATCGCGAGCCGTGAGCCGTCCGACATCTGCACGTGGTACTCCACGTTCGGCACGGTCGTGACGAGGTCGAGATCGAACTCGCGCTCGAGCCGTTCCTGCACGATCTCCATGTGCAGCAGGCCGAGGAAGCCGCAGCGGAAGCCGAAGCCGAGGGCGGTCGAGACTTCCGGCTCGTAGAAGAGTGACGCGTCGTTCAGCTTGAGCTTCTCGAGCGCGTCGCGCAGCTCCTCGTACTGGTCGGCGTCGCTCGGGTACAGGCCGCTGAACACCATCGGCTTGACTTCCTGGTAGCCGGGCAGCAGCTCCTCCGCGCGATTGTCGGCGTCGAGGACCGTATCACCGGAGCGCGTCTCGCTGACCCGCTTGATGCCGGCCAGCACATAGCCCACCTCGCCGGGACCGAGCTCCTCCGTGGGGAAGCGGCCGACGCGCAGGTAGCCGACCTCGTCGACCGGGTAGACGCCCTCGGCCGCGCCGAACGTGATCCGCAGGCCTTTTCTCAGCACGCCGTCCACGACGCGCACGGTCGGGATCGCGCCCTGGTAGCGGTCGTAGTACGAGTCGAAGACCAGGGCGCGCAGCGGCGCGTTGCGATCGCCCTGCGGCGGCGGAATGCGCTGCACCACGGCCTCGAGCAGGGCGTCGACGCCGGTGCCTTCCTTGGCGGAGACCGAGAGCACGTCGTCGGGATCGACGCCGAGCAACTCGACCAGCTCCTCGCGCCGGCGCTCGGGCTCCGCGCCGGGCAGATCGATCTTGTTCAGGACCGGGATGATCTCGAGACCGGCGTCGAGCGCGAGGAACAGGTTGGAGAGCGTCTGCGCCTGCACGCCCTGGCTGGCGTCGACCACGAGGATCGCGCCCTCGCAGGCCGCAAGGGAACGCGAGACCTCGTAGGTGAAGTCCACGTGGCCGGGCGTGTCGATCAGGTTCAGTTCGTACGTCTCGCCGTCGTTCGCGCGATGGAGCATGCGCACGGCGTGCAGCTTGATCGTGATGCCGCGCTCACGCTCGAGATCGAGGCTGTCGAGCACCTGCGCCGCCATCTCGCGCTGGGTGAACGTGGCCGTCTGCTCGAGCAGCCGGTCGGCCAGCGTCGACTTGCCGTGATCGATATGTGCGACGATACAGAAGTTTCGGATCCTGTCGAGCTGCACGCTGCGGCCCCCGGCACACGAACGGAAACGGTTGAATGACAGCCTTGAAGTATAGCGCGCCGGGGATTTCCGGGGCAGGGGTAGCGCTGTCCGTGGAGCTACGCGGCCAGGTAGCGCTGGACCTCCTGGAGCACACGGTGCGGGTCGCAGGGCTTGGAGAGGAAGCCGTCGACGCCTGCGTCACGGGCGCGGCGGCCCACGGCGCCGTAGGTGTGGGCGGTCATCATGACGATCGGGATCTTGCGCAGGACGGCATCACCCTTGAGCTCGGCGGCGATGTCCGCGCCGGTGCGACCTGGCAGCGAATGATCCAGGAGGATGAGGTCCGGAAGCTGTCGGCGCACGACTTCGAGCGCGCGCTCTCCGCTTTCCGCCGTCAGCACGCGATAGCCGTGATTCTCGAGATAGATGCGGTGGATTCCGAGCAGCTGGAGCTGATCGTCGACCAGGAGAATCGTCCTCATACTGCCAGTCCTGCCGAATGAGGCTGCGGCGATGGAATGAACGATGTTCCGGGGCAAGTCGAAAAATGCCACGTGGCGACGTCGTGATGCAAGGCTGCCGCGACGATCCGGAGGCGTTCGTACGCCGCGGTGCCGCAGAAAGGTCCGAGTGAGCGGACGCCGCTGAGGGTCGGGCGCGGACCGCGCGCGTGCTCGCCGCCAGCCTGTGCCCGGGGTTCGCGGGTGTGTCCGGACGGGGCGCACGTGGGCCGGCGGGTGCCGGCCCACGCGACGCGCGCGCGGCTAGTGCTGCGCGGAATCGGCGTGCTGGCGCCGACGCGTCAGGAACAGCGCCAGCCCTGACAGCACGACGAGTGCGACGATGCCGAAGATGACCGGCGTCGTATGGTGGTTCGAGAGTGCGTGCCCGAGCGAGTAGGGCACGAGCAGCAGCGCAATGGCTGCGAGCAGCACCAGAACGGAACGGATGAAGGTCATGCCGCCATGTCTCCTGTGTGGTACGACTACTGTGTGAGCTGCCGCACGCGCTCGAGACCTTCGTCGGTCCACTGCGGCGGCTGCGCGTCGTTGGCGACCGCGCTGGTCAGCCAGTAGACGAGGCGCGCAATCCGTGCGGCCTTGTCGGTATCGATCTTCTCGACATGATCAGTCGGCCGGTGGTAATCCTCGTGCACGCCGGCGAAGAAGAACAGGGCCGGGATCTCCCTGCGTGCGAAATTGAAGTGATCGCTGCGGAAGAAGAAGTTCTGCTCGGGCCAGATGTCCTCGGCGACCGTGAGTCCCAGGTCGGGCTGTGCGCCGGCGATCTGCTGAATGAGCGGACCGAGCGAGGAGAACTCCTGCCCGATGACGACGATGCTGTCCGGTGCGTTGCGGCCGATCATGTCGAGGTTGACGTTCGCGACGATCTGTTCGATCGGTACGGTCGGGTGGTCCGAGTACCAGCGCGAGCCCAGCAGCCCCTTTTCCTCGCCGCTCACGGCCAGGAACACGAGTGAGCGGCGCGGAGCGACGGGCAGTGCCGCGAACGCCTCAGCCACCTCGAGCATCCCGGCGGTTCCGGATGCGTCGTCGTCTGCCCCGTTGTAGATGGAATCACCGCTCGCGTCTGGCGCACCCACGCCGACATGATCGAAGTGCGCGCTGAGCACGATGTACGTGTCGCGCAGCAGCGAGTCGCTGCCGGGCAAAATCGCCGCGACGTTGGGCGGGCGGTGATCGGTGTCCCGGAACGGCGCCGTGATGGTTGCGGTCAGCCCGTCGATCGCAACCGGTGCCGAGGCGCTGCGGGCCTCGAGCGCGGCGAGGTCTGCGTTGGCGGCCCGGAACGCAGCAATGGCCCGCTCACGCCGAACGTATGCCACCGGCACCTCCGGCTGCAGGCCGCGGGTGCTCGCAGCGGCGCCGGCCTGCCGCGTGATGTCCTCTCCGGTCGCCGAGGGCCCAAGCACGACGAGCAGCCCGCGTGCGCCCGCCGCGCTTGCGATCGCGCGAGCGCGTGCGACCTGCGCGCGGAACGTCCGGTCGAACACGTCCGGCGCCGATATCGCCACGACATTGCCGCGCAGCGCGGCGCCGTGCTCGGGATCGAGCGTGGCTCCGCCGTAAACGACCTTGCTGGTGGCCGTCGCGGGCTGTCCGGGCGACGTGTACATGTCGGCGCCGTACGTGAGCGTCATGCGGGTGTCGCCCGCGCGCAGCTCGACGGCCGCCTGCGTCACGTCGAGGACGCGGGTGATGAAGGGGTAGCGCTGCAGGTATGTGCCGTTCTCCCCGCCCGGCTCGAGGCCCATGCGACGGAACTCGCTGGCGATGTAGGCCGCGGCCACCTCGAGCCCGGGGCTCGGCGTGTCGCGCCCGCGCAGCGCGTCGTCCGCGAGGAACGCGATGCGCGCGTAGATGTCGCCGGCCGTGATCGTCGCCTCCGCCTGATCGGCGGCGGAGGTCGGCCCGGCAGTGGGCGTCGCAGGCGCCGGCTGGCCGGCGCACGCCGCAGCGGCCGCCCCCAGCAGCAGGACTGCGAAACGTCTGACTCTCATGAACACTCCCGTGCGGAAAACCGGCGGGAAGATAGGAGGAACAGGCGGGAGTGACCAGTCGAGGGGCGGGGCGAATTGCCGCGCGTGCGGCGAGCGCCTACGTTCGCGCGATGCCTGACATCCCGCTGGTTCACGCGCGCGAGCGCGCCGACCTGCTCGACCCACGCGAGCTCGCCGCACTCGGCGGGCTCGAGTTCGTGGCTCGGGCCGTGGTCGAGGGCTTCATCGCGGGACTCCATCGCTCGCCGCATCGCGGCTTCTCGGTCGAGTTCGCAGAGCACCGGATGTACCAGCCGGGTGACGACCTGCGCTACGTCGACTGGCGGATGTTCGGCCGCTCCGACCGCTACTACATCAAGCAGTTCGAGGAGGAGACCAACCTCCGCTGCTATGTGCTGCTGGACACGAGCGCATCGATGGGGTGGACGTCGGGGAGCGGCCTCCCGTCGAAGCTCTGGTACGCACAGCAGCTCGCGGCGTCGCTCTCGCTGCTGCTGCTGCGCCAGGGGGACGCGGTCGGGCTGATCGGGTTCGACGACCTGGCACGCGTTCACATCGCACCGCGGGGCGGACAGCGACACTGGCACGAGCTGCTGCAGGCGCTGGAGCGGCTCGGCCCGTCCGGCCGGACGGAGGCGGGCAGCGCCTTGCGCGACGTGACCGGCCGCCTGCGACGGCGGGGCCTCGTCGTCCTGATCTCGGACCTGCTCGTCGACCAGGCAACGACGCGCCTTGCGCTGCAGTACCTGCGACATCGCGGGCACGAGGTGGTCGTCTTTCATCTCATCGATCCCGGCGAGCGCGAGCTGCCGCCTGGGATCGGCGATGCGCGCTTTGTCGATCCCGAGACCGGTGAGGAGCTGCCGGTCAGCGTCGCGGACCTGCGGCGCGAGTATCGCGACGCGGTGCAGCACGCGATCGAGGAATGGCGTGCCACGCTGCGACCGCAGGGCATCGACTACGAGGTGATCGACACGGATGCACCGCTTGCGCACGCGCTGCGCGCCTACCTGCACAAGCGAGAGCGGCTCGGCTGATGGGTGTCCTCGTACCCGCACTGCTGGCGCTCGCCGCGGCGGCCATTGTTCCGATCGTCCTGCACCTGCTCCAGCGACACCAGGGGCCTCGGGTGGTCTTCCCTGCCCTGCGCTACCTGCGACGGGCGGAAAAGGAGAGCGCCCGGCAGATCCGCCTGCGCCAGCTTCTGCTGCTTCTGCTTCGGGTGGCTGCGCTCCTTCTGCTGGCCGTTGCGGCGGCGCAGCCGTTCATCCGCGGCGCGGGCGCGAGCCACGAGCCGAGCGCCGTTGCCATCATCCTGGACAACTCGCTGAGCAGCGGGACCGTGAGCAATGACCGGCGCGTGCTCGACGTGCTGAAAGCGCACGCGCTGGAGACGCTGCTGCGTGCCGGCCCGGACGATCGCTTCTGGCTGCTGCGCGCCGGTGCGCCGTGGGAACCGGCCCTGCCCGGCGACGCGGAGACGACGGCGGCGCGCGTGCGGGAAACGGAGCCGACCGCGGCAGCGAGCGACCTCGCGGCTGCCGTCGCGCACGCGGCGGCGCTGCTCGCCACGGGCGCGGAAGGCCGGGCGCGGGAGATCCAGATTCTCAGTGACGCACAGGAGAGTGCATTCCGCGGCGCGGTCGACCGACTCGACGACGAGCTCGAGGTCGTCATCCTGGCGCCGGGAAACGCGCCGCCGAACCGCGGCGTCGCGGACGTGGAGATCGGCGGCGGCCTCGCGCCCGTCGAGGGACAGCGCAGCACCGTCGCCGTCGCGATCGCAGGCAGCGGCAGCGACACGGTCGGCGTGCGACTGTCGCTGGACGGGCGGACGATCGCTGCCGGCAGCGCGCCGGTGGGCAGCAGCGCCGTGCTGCCCCTGCCGGCGCGACGTGCCGGCGTCGCGGCGGGCCACGTGGAGATCGACGCCGACGCACTGCGCGGCGACGATCGGCGCTACATCGCGATGCACATCGAGCCGCCACCGTCCGTGCGGTACGCGGGCACGAACGAGTTCATCCGCGACGCGCTCGATGTGCTCGCGGACGCGGGGCGGATCCGCCGCGAGGGCGGACGCGCAGACGTCTCCCTGCTGCCTTCGGCTGCTGGCATCGACGCACTCCCTGCCGCGACTGCCGCGGTCGTGCTCCCGCCGGAGTCGCCCCTGGAACTGCCGGCCCTGAACCGGCGGCTCGCAAGCGCGCAGATCCCGTGGCGCTACGAACCGCGAACGGGCAGCGGCGAGGCCCGCATTGCAGCGACGCAGGGAGCGGACGACCTGATGCGCCCGCTGGAGCGTGTCCGCATCCGCTCGTGGTACGCGCTGCAGCGCGCGGGTACCGGCGCGGACACGGTGCTGATCACGATGGCGGATGGTGCACCCTGGGCCGTGCGCGGCATGCGCGGCGGCGGCGGCGTCTACGTGCTGCTGTCGACGCCGCTCGAGGAGACCGCGAGCACGATCCCGACCTCGCCTGCAATGCTGCCGCTGATGGATCGTGTCACCGGCACCTGGAGCGCGACCACGGCGGCATCGCCAGTGGTTGCACCGGGGGAGAGCGTGGCCCTCCCGGACGCTGCGGACGCGCTGCTGCTGCCGGACGGAACGCGCGAGCCGGTTACCGGCGGCTCGTCGTTCCGGGGCGCGAATGAACCCGGTGTGTATCACGTACTTGCAGGCCCCGACACCCTCACGGCATTTGCCGTGAATCCGCCCCCGGCGGAATCCGATCTGACCCGGCTCGATGAGGACGAGCTGCGCGGCTGGATCGACGGCGCATCGGTTGCCGTCCCGGATGCGGACGACTGGGCGCGGACCGTGTTCCGACACCGCCTGGGCGCCGAGTCGTGGCGGCCCTTCGCGCTGCTCGCACTGCTGCTCCTGCTCGTCGAGCCGCTGCTCGCTGCGAGCGGGCGGGTGACGGGCACGCGCGGCACGGGCACTGCACGTCGCACGAGCATGAACAGACCATCCCCTGTCACTGACTGATGCACCGCGCGCTGATCGATGCCATGCGCAGCCAGCCGGCGTTTGCCGCGCTGCGCGACTGTCTTCCCGCACCTGCAAGCACCTGCACGCTGAGCGGCCTGGCCGGCTCGGCGCCGTCGCTGCTGATCGCCGCCCTGGCGGATGCCCTGCCCCAGCGGATCTGGGTGGTGGTCACACACACCCCGGGTGATGCCGAGGCGCTGGAAGCGGACCTGCATTCGCTGTACGACGCCGGGCGCGTAACACTCTACCCGCAGCGGGAAACGCTGCCGTATGAAGCCACCGAGCACCACGTCGAGGTGAGCGGCCTGCGCGTCGAGGCGATCGAGGCGCTGCTGGCGGGACGCGTGCGCGTGCTGATCACGACGGGCCGGGCGCTCCAGGAGCGGGCCGAGCTTCCGAGCGGCCTGGCCGAGTTGCGCACCACGCTCAGCGTGGGCGACGAGATCCGGCTGCAGGAGCTGGCCGAGCGGCTGGACGAGCTGGGCTTCGAGCGGACGCCGCTGGTGGAAGGCGTGGGCGAGTACGCGCTCCGCGGCGGAATCCTCGACCTGTTCGGCTTCGGCGCGCCCGAGCCGGTCCGCATCGAGATGTGGGGTGACGAGATCGCGTCGATTCGCAGCTTCGACGTGCTCGATCAGCGTTCGACCGGCACACTCCAGCAGATCGACGTCCTTCCCGTGGACCTGCGCATGCCTGCGGACGACCCATCCGCCGGTGTTCGCCGTTCGTTGCTCGACATCCTGCCGCGCGATGCGTTCTTCGTCGAGATGGCGGGTGCATCGGCGGAAGAGGAATTCACGAAAACGTGGACGCAGGTGCTGCACCTGCACGAGTCCTCCCGCAGGCGCGGCGGCGAGCCGGAAGCCCCGCAGATGCTTTTTCTGGATCCGGTCACGGCCACCGAGCGGTACCGCGCATTCGGCCGGATCCGCATGGACGGTGGTGCAGCAACGGTCCGCTTCGACGTGCGGGAGCCGGAGCCGATCGACCGCGACATCGAGACGCTGCAGTCGCTGCTGCGCGCGGGCGCCGCGCGTGGCGAAGAGACGCACATCCTGTGCGACAACGCGGGTCAGCTGGAGCGACTGGAAGAGCTGCTCGGCGGGCGCAACAGCATCCCGCCGGAGGCGACGCTGGCGCTCGGTGCGATTGCGCACGGCTTCGTGCTCGAGGGCGCGGAGCCGCCGGTCCGTGTGCTCACTGACCACGAAATCTTCCAGCGCGACCGGCGGCTGCGCCGCACGCGTCGCTTCCGCGGCGCGGTTGCGCTGGAGTCGCTGTCGCAGCTCAACCCCGGCGACTTCATCGTCCACCTGGATCATGGCATCGGGCGCTTCACGGGACTGCAGCGCGTGAAGATCGGCGACGAGGAGATCGAGTCGCTGGCGATCGAGTACGCGAGCGGCGAGACGCTGCGCGTGCCGGTGTACCGCCTGGACCTGATCGAGAGGTGGGTCCCGGATCGGGAGGATGGCGCGCCGCCGAAGCTGCACAAGATCGGTGGCAAGGCGTGGACGTCGCTCAAGAGGAAGACGCAGCAGGCCATCCAGGAGATGGCGGCCGAGCTGCTGCGGCTCTATGCGATGCGGCAGGAGGCCGAGCGACCGCCCTACCCGCCGGACACGCGCTGGCAGAAGGAGATGGAGTCGAGCTTCCTCTACGAGGACACGCCCGACCAGCGTGACGCCACCGCGGACGTGAAGCGTGACATGGAGTCGCGTCACCCGATGGACCGGCTGGTCTGCGGCGACGTCGGCTACGGCAAGACGGAGATCGCAGTGCGGGCCGCGTTCAAGGCTGCCCAGGACGGCCGGCAGGTGGCAGTGCTCGCGCCCACCACGATCCTGGTGGAGCAGCACCTCAAGACCTTCCAGGAACGACTCGCCGGCTATCCCATCCGGGTGGAGGGCCTCTCGCGCTTCCGCAACGCGAAGGAACAGGGCGCCATCCTGGATGCCATCGCGAAGGGCACCGTCGACATCGTGATCGGTACGCACCGGCTGCTCGAGCCGGACGTGAAGTTCCGCAACCTCGGCATGCTGATCGTCGACGAGGAGCAGCGCTTCGGTGTGAAGCAGAAGGAGCGCTTCAAGGAGATGAAGCACAACGTCGACGTGCTGTCGCTCACCGCGACGCCGATCCCGCGCACCCTGCACTTCTCCCTGACCGGACTGCGCGACATGTCGCTGCTGCAGACACCGCCGCGCGACCGCATGCCGATCCTGACGCACGTGCTGCCCTGGGTGGACGAGGTGATCGAGGATTCGATCCACCGGGAGCTGGACCGGGGCGGCCAGGTGTTCTTCGTGCACAACCGGGTGCAGTCGCTGGCCGCCGTGGCGGAGCGCGTACGCCGCATCGTGCCGGATGCGACGGTCGACATCGCGCACGGGCAGATGACGCCGCACGAGCTGGATGACGTCATGCGGCGGTTTCTGTCGGGCGACGTGCGTGTGCTGGTGACGACGGCGATCATCGAGAACGGCCTCGACGTGCCGACTGCGAACACGCTGATCGTCGACCGGGCGGACATGTTCGGCCTGGCGCAGCTCTACCAGCTGCGCGGCCGCGTCGGTCGCTCGCATCACCGGGCGTACTGTTACCTGCTGATTCCGGAAGGCGTGAACGACGAGGCCGAGAAGCGGCTACGCATCCTGGAGCACTTCACGGAGCTGGGCAGCGGCTACGCGATCGCACTCAAGGACCTGGAGCTGCGCGGGGCCGGCAACATCCTGGGCGCGGACCAGTCGGGCTTCGTGCACGCGGTCGGCCTGGACACGTACACGCGCCTGCTCGAGGACACGATCCGCAAGCTGAAGAGCGGCGAGGCGGAGCAGGAGCCGGCCGCTACCGAAGTGCTGCTCGCCGGCTCCGCGTACCTTCCGGACGAGTACATCGCCGACGGCGCGCAGAAGCTCCACCTGTACCGGCGGCTGTCCCGGCTGGAGACCGTGGGGCAGGTGCAGGCGCTGGCGGAGGAGATCCGGGACCGCTACGGCCCGCCGCCGGAGGAGGTCGAGCGACTGGTTGCGGCCGCGCGGCTGCGCCTGGCCGGCACGGAGCTGGGCGTGGAGCGGATCCATGTCCAGGGCGACAGCGCGCGGGTGACCTTCCGCGCGGGCGTGGTTCCGCGCATTGCCGCACTGCAGCGCGCGTTCCACGACAACCAGGTCGACGTCGAAGTCAGGCGCTCGATGCCGCTGTCGATCGTGCTGCGACGGCGCGGCGCCCGCAGCATAACGGACACGCTGCTGACGGCGTTCGACGCACTCGCGGCGGACCGGGCACGGGCGGCCTGACCGTCCATTCCGCCCCGTGCCGGCGCTGGCGCTGATCGGCGGCTGCGACTAGGTTCGACGGGCTCTGGGGGCCAGCCCGCGGCGCGGGAAAGGCCAGGCAATTCCAAGGAGACAGGAATGAGGAAGCTCCTCTCGCTCGCCGCCGCGATCGTCGCGGTCGGCAGCTTCACGGCATGCGATGCACTCAACAGCGCGATGACGTCGCACACGGACGTCCTCGCGCGCGCCGGCGGCCACGAGCTGTCGGTCGACCAGGCGGTCGAGCTGCTGTCGCGCAATCCGCGCATGCCGGTACAGGCCGAGGTCGTCGAAGCGGTCGCGAACCTGTGGGTCGATTACACGGTGTTCGCGCTCGCAGCGTCCGAGGACTCGACGCTGGCGGGTATCCAGCTGGACGCGCTGCTCGAGCCGTGGCTCAACCAGGAGCTGGTCTGGGGGCTGCGCGAGAAGGTGATCGAGGTCGATACGGTGATCAGCGACTCGGTGCTGCAGGCGGAGTTCCAGCAGCGGCAGCCGAACGCACAGGTGCGCGCGCGTCACGTCCTGTTCCGGGTGCCGGAGAACGCGACGCAACAGCAGCGCGACAGCGTGATCGCGCTGGCCCGTTCGGTTCGCGAGCAGGCGGTGACGGGGTCGGACTTCGCCGAGCTCGCGCGTCAGCACAGCCAGGATCCCGGTACGGCCGCGCAGGGGGGTGACCTCGGCTTTTTCGGGCGTGGCCAGATGGTCGGCCCGTTCGAGGAAGCGGCGTTCTCGCTGGAGCCGGGGCAGATCAGTGACCTGGTCGAAACGCCGTACGGCTTCCACATCATCAAGGTCGAGGAGCGCCAGCTTCCGGATTTCGAGTCGAGCCGGGATGCGTTCCGCCAGCAGCTCATCATGGCGCGCACGTCGGAAGCGGAGGAGGCATACGTCAGCCGACTGACGGACTCGCTCAACATCGAGATCGAGGACGGCGCCATCGACGTCGCCAGGGATCTGGCGGCAAAGCCCGGTGAGAGCCTGAACCGCCGCGCCGCGAACCGGCCGCTGGCGTCGTATACGGGTGGGGCCTTCACCGCGGGCGAGTACCTCGACTTCATCCGGAGCCTGCCGTCGAACCAGCGCAGCCGGCTCGCGATGGCCGAGGACGAGGAGATCGAGAACCTGCTGCAGTTCTACACGCGCAACGAGATCCTGGTGGCAGAGGCACGCAAGCAGGGGGTCCAGACGGACTCGATGCAGGCGGACTCGCTGCAGGCCTCTGCGCGCGCACAGCTGCAGGAGGCCGCGCGCGCCGCGGGCCTGCTCGACATCCAGCCGCAGCAGGGCGAGACGATGGAGCAGGCGATCGACCGCAAGGTGATGGCGTACCTGCAGTCGATCCTCGAGGGGCAGCAGAACGTGCTCTCGCTGGGTCCACTCTCCTACACGCTGCGTTCCGCGTATGGCGGTGAGGTGTTCGAGCGTGCGTTCCCGGTGGTAGTCCAGCGCGTCGAGGCTGCGCGCCCGGCGGTACCGCAGCTGCCGCAACAGCAGCCGCAGCAGCCTGCGACGCCGCAGCCGGACTCGCCCGCCGCTCAGCCGTGAGCCGGAACCCGCTTCGGCGGCGGGGATATTACCGTGGCCGGCGCCGCAGGACGGCGCCGGCCGTTCCCGTTTTCAATGGACCACGGATGTCTGCAGTTCGCACGCTCATGCGAGTACTGACCGCTGTCGCCGCACTCCTGGTGCTGCCGCTGACCGCCCACGCGCAGCAGCAGGAGCGCGTCGGCTTCGTGGTCGCGGTCGTGGGTGACAGTGTCATCCTGAATTACGACATCGAGGAAGACGTTTTCCGCACGGTGGCGCAGTCGCAGCAGCCACCGCCGCAGGGGGCAGCACTCGAGCGCCTGCGCCGCCAGCTCCTCGAGAGCCGCATCGACCAGCTCGTGATCCTGCAGGCAGCGGCTCGCGACACGTCGATCCGCGTGGACCAGAGCACGGTCGACGGCGCGGTGCAGCAGGAGGTTCAGCGGCGGCAGCGTGCGCTCGGCGGCCCGGAGCAGCTCGAGGCAGCACTCCGGCAGAGCGGCCTCTCGATGGTCGAGTTCCGCAACCAGCTCACGCAGCAGATCCGTCGCGAACGGCTGATCCAGGCGTACGTGCAGCGCCAGCAGCAGTCGCGGCGGCCGCCGCCGATCACCGAGGCGGAGATGGAGCGCTATCTCGCAGAGAACCGCGAGCGACTGGGCGAGCGGCCGGCGACCGTGATCTTCGAGCAGGTCGTCGTGCCCGTGACGCCGTCGGACTCGGCGCTGGGGCGTGCGCGGGCCAAGGCCGACTCCATCTATGCGCTCGTCGTGAGCGGCGATGAGGAGTTCGAGACCCTCGCACGGCGCTTCAGCGACGACCCGGGCACGCGTGAGCTGGGCGGCGATCTCGGCTATTTCCGCGAAGGCGTGATGGTGCGGGAGTTCTCCAACGCGGCCTTCGCGATGCGGCCGGGACAGGTCAGCCCGCCGATCCGCACGAGCTTCGGCTATCACATCATCCGGCTCGAGCGGATTCGCGGCGCAGAGCGGCAGGCGCGTCACATCCTGATCCGGCCGGAGATCACGGAAGCGGACGCCCAGCGTGCCCGCGCTCTCGCGGACAGCATTGTCGTGCAGCTGCGCAGCGGCGCCGACATCGACAGCCTGATCGCCCGGCACGGTGACCGCGACGAGCAGGCGCGCATCGGCCCCATCGTTCGCGACCAGCTGCCCGAGCCGTACCTGACCGCACTCGCGACGTCGCACACGGGTGAGATCGTCGGCCCGCTGCCGATCGGTGAGGCGACACAACAGAAATGGGCGGTCGTGCAGGTGGTGAACGTACAGCAGAGCGGGGAGTACACGCTCGACGACGCGTACGTCCGGGCCCAGATCCGGCGGCTGCTCGAGCAGGAGAAGCTGCTCGAAGAGATTGTCGAGGAATTGCGCCGTCGCACTTACATCGACGTGCGCGTGAGCTGATTTTCGAAGACATGGCGGCGCGACGGCTTGCGGTCACTCTGGGTGATCCGCGTGGGGTCGGTCCCGAAGTCGCCCGCGCCGCACTGCTCGCACTCGCGGGAGAGCGCGACGTCCCGGAGCTGCTGCTCGTAGGTCCTTCGGGGGTTCTGCCAGATACCACTCTGCCACTGCACACGACCGGCGCATGGCGTGAGGGCGACGACGCGGCAGCGGCCGGCGCCCACGCCGGTCTCGCGATCGAAACCGCCGTGCGGCTCGTGCAGGACGGACAGGTCCACGGCATCGTAACGGCGCCGATCGACAAGAGCGCGCTGCACGCCGCGGGCTACGAGTATCCCGGGCACACCGAGATGCTCGCCGCGCTCGCAGGGGACGTCGACGTGGCGATGATGATGGCCGCCGAGACCACAGCGCTCGGAGGAGCGCTGCGGGTGGTGCTGGCCACGACGCATCACGCGCTGCGCGATGTACCGCGCCTGTTCACCGAGGACGTGCTCGTCACGCAGACGCGAATCACGTATGTTGCGCTGCAGCGGCAGTGGGGGCTCGCATTCCCCCGTATCGCCCTGTGCGCGTTCAACCCCCACGCGTCGGACCAGGGTCTCTTCGGGGACGAAGAATCCCGCATCTATGGACCCGCGCTGCGGCGGCTGCACGCGCTGGGCATGCCGGCAGTCGGACCGATGCCCGCCGATACCGTGTTCACGCGCGCGCTGCGCGGCGAGTTCGACGCGGTGATCGCGCCGTACCATGACGTCGGCATGGCCGCGTTCAAGACTGCATCCTTCGGACACGGAGTGAACGTGACGCTGGGTTTGCCCTTTGTGCGCACATCACCGGATCACGGCACGGCGTTCGACATCGCCGGGCGCGGTGTTGCCGACCCGTCCTCCATGATCGAGGCGATCCGGCTCGCGGCGCGGCTCGTGGCCCGGGCCGGGGCGACACGATGATCCGGGTCGAGCACGTCACGAAACAGTACCCGCGCGGCGGCGTGGCGCTGGACGAGGTCACACTGGAGATCCGCAAGGGCGAGTTCGTGTTCCTCACGGGCCACAGCGGTGCGGGCAAGTCGACGCTGCTGCGGCTGATTCACATGGCGGAGCGGCCGACGAGCGGTGAAGTCCGCGTGAGCGGCTACTCGTCGTCGTCCATCCGGCCACGCGAGATCGCGATCCTGCGCCGCAAGATCGGCTACGTCTTCCAGGACTTCCGCCTGCTTGCCGACCGCACGGCTGCGGAGAACATCGCGTTCGCGCTGGAGGTCACGGGCGCACGGGAGAACGTGAAGCGTTCCAAGGTGGGCCGGCTCCTCGCCCAGGTCGGGCTCGCGTCCAAATCGGAGGCGATACCCGCCGAGCTCTCCGGCGGCGAGCAGCAGCGTGTGGCGGTGGCGCGCGCACTGGTCAACGATCCGCTGGTGCTGCTTGCGGACGAAGCGACGGGGAACCTGGACGAGCGCGCGACGCGCGGCATCTTCGAGCTGTTCCGCTCCATCAACGCCAGCGGCACGGCCGTGGTGTTCGCGACGCACGACCTGGAGCTGGTGCGCGAGAACCCCGGCACACGCGTCATCGAGCTGGACCAGGGTCGCGTTGTATTCGACAGTGCTGCGGAGCCGGTAGAGTGATGCCATACGCGCTGCGTGAAGCTGCCAACGCGTTCCGCCGGTCGCCTCTGCTGATCGGGCTGTCTGCGCTGATGATCGCGATTTCCCTGTTCGTCGTCGGGCTGTTCGGCCTGGCCGCCTACAATATCCGGCTCGTGATCGAGGACGTGGAGGCACGCGTCGAAATCGTCGCCTACCTACGCGACGACGCGTCGCCTGCCGACGTCCGCCTGGCGGAGACCGACATCCGCGCGTTCCCGGAGGTCCGGGACGTACGCCACATCTCGCGCGAGCAGGCGCTGATCATTGCGCGCAACGAGCTCCCGGAGTTCGCCGCGCTGTTCGGAGACCTGGAGGGCAATCCCCTGCCCGCCTCCCTCGAGATCGCGCTCCGCCCCCATCAGCAGGGACCCGCTGCCATCGCCGCCGTCGCTGACCGCATTCGGCTCTATCCCGTGGTCGAAGACGTGACATACGGCCAGGAGTGGCTCGACACGGTGTACCTGCTGCGCCGCGTTGCGGCGGTGACCACTGCCGTCCTCGGCTCCGCCTTTGCCGCCGTCGCCGCCCTGATCATTGCATCCGCGATCCGGCTCGCGATCTTCGCGCGCCGCGACGAGATCTCGATCATGCGACTCGTCGGCGCGACCGACGGCTTCATCCGCCGTCCCTTTGTGCTGGAGGGCATGCTCACCGGCGTGCTCGGCGCCCTGCTCGCGCTGCTGCTGACCTGGGGCGCATTCCGGGTGCTCTCCCGATCGGTGTTCGACCTCGACTGGCTGCCCCCTCACTGGGTGCTTGCCGGCGTGATCGCGGGCACGATCTTCGGCGCCGCGGCGAGCATGCTCGCCGTGCGACATCACCTGCGCGACGTGTGATGCGGTTCGGGCGTTGCCTGCTGCTGCTCGTCGTCCTGTTGCCGGTTGCGGTGCCCCGTGCTGCGCGGGCACAGGTGCAGGAGCTGCGCGCCAGTGAAGCCAAGCTGGACTCCATCCGGCAGGAGCAGGATCGGCTGCAACAGGAGCTGCAGACGCTGCGCTCGCGCGTCC
Source organism: Longimicrobiales bacterium (assembly GCA_035764935.1). Classification (NCBI taxonomy): domain Bacteria; kingdom Pseudomonadati; phylum Gemmatimonadota; class Longimicrobiia; order Longimicrobiales; species Longimicrobiales bacterium. Next base: position 38,226 of record DASTYK010000126.1, read on the forward strand.
GCGATGCATCCGACGAGCTGACCAACATCGCCCGCCAGCGGGAAGCATCTGCGAGCGCACTGCTCGAGCTCGACTACCAGACGCAGCTTCTCGACGAGAGCGCCGACAGCCTGGAACAGCAGCTCGCAAGCACGCAGGCGCAGGTGCGGCACCGCACGGGCCAGCTTGGGCGACGGCTGCGTTCGATCTACAAGCGAGGCCCGCTGCACTCGGTGCGCGTGCTGCTCACCGCTGAAAGCTTTGCGGACCTGATCAACCGCTACCGCTATCTCCACATACTCGCGCGGCGCGACCGTGCGATGATCGAGGAGGTGAGGGGACTCGAGCGCTCCCTCGTCGCTCAGAACCGCACACTGCAGGAGACGCTGCAGCAGATCGAGCTGCTGCGTTCGCAGAAGGAAGCGGAGGTCGCCGAGCTGGAGCGGCTCGAACAGCAAAGCGAAAGCGCGCTCCGGCAGTACCGCAACGCGCAGACACGGACGGAGAGCCGGCTGGAGCGACTCGCCGAGGACGAGCGAGCCATGACATCGCTGATCGCGCGGCTCGAGCGCGAGCGCGTCGAACGGGAACGCGCAGAGGCGAACCGGAACCGCGGCGGCTCCCGGACCGGAGCTCCGGTGGCCGATGCCCCCGCATCCATCGGGACGCGCGACCTCGGCACCCTCGCCTGGCCGGTCGACGGCCGCATCATCTACCGCTTCGGCCCGGAACGGCGGCCGAATGGCGTCGTGCTGCGCAACCAGGGAATCGGCATCGCGACAGCGGCCGGCACTCCGGTGCGGGCGGTCGAGACCGGCACCGTCGTGCTCGCCCGTCCGTTCGAAGGGTATGGCCCGACCGTGATGGTGAGCCACGGCGGCGGCTACTACACGCTCTACCTGTACCTCGGCCGTATCGACGTGGCGGAAGGCCAGACGGTAGCCGCGGGAGCCACGGTGGGAACCGTCGGTGGCGAGCAGACGCCGGAAGGCGCTCACATCGAGTTCCAGGTGCGCGCGCCGGTGCGCACCGGCGTACCGGAGGCGGTCGATCCGCTGCGCTGGCTGCGGGAGCGGGCGGGCTCATGAACGTTTGTACCGGGATGATGATTTTGGCTCGATACGCGCTGCGGGGCATGACGCGAGTCGGCCGCTGCGTTTCGACGGACGGGAACTGATGGCACGTCCCGGGTTGCCGCCCGTGCAGGGCCACGAGGAGGTGCGGCATGCGCTGCTGCGGGCGTTCCAGGCGGGTGAGCTTGCGACGTCGCTGCTCGTGCATGGCCCGCCCGGTGTCGGCAAGCAGCGGCTGGCCCTCTGGCTCGGGCAGCTGCTGCTCTGTGCGCAGCCGACCACAGAGGGCCCCTGTGACACGTGTCAGCCATGCCGCCTGGTGCTGCGGCTGGAGCACCCCGACCTGCACTGGTTCTTTCCGCTCGTCCGCCCGAAGGGGGCGAGCGCGGACCGGCTGCAGGACGCGCTCGAGGACGCGCGCGCAGCGGAGATCGAAGCGCGACGCACGCAGCCGCTGCGCCCCCCCGCGCCCGGCGAGCCCACCGGCATCTTCCTCGCCCAGGTACAGACGCTCCGCCGACTGGTCACTGCTCGCCCGGCAATGGGCGCCCGCAAGGTCTTCGTCGTCGGCCAGGCGGAACGGCTGGTGCCGCAGGAGTCCAGCCCCGAGGCCGCGAACGCGCTGCTGAAGATCCTGGAGGAGCCGCCCGCGGATACAACCATTGTCCTGACCGCGTCGGACCCGGAAGCCCTGCTGCCGACCATCCGTTCTCGAACGCTCGGAGTGCGCCTGCGCTCGCTCCCGGAACCCGAGGTCGCAGCATTTCTCGAGCAGACGGCGGGAATCCCGGCAGACGAGGCGCGCAGGCGCGCACGCATCGCCGAGGGCAGCATCGGTCGGGCGCTGGGCTACGCTCCTGATGGTGCGCTCGAGGAGCTGCGGCAGCAGGCCCGTGACCTCCTCGCCGCAGCCCTCGACAGCGATGAGGCAGCACGACTCCAGGCGGCGCACGGCCAGTCGCCGGCAGGCGCGCGGGGTGCTTTCAGCGACGTTCTCGAACAGCTCGCGCGTTGGATCCGCGACCTCGCCGCCGTCGCGAGCGGCGCAGAGGACCTCGTGATCAACGTCGACGCGATCGACTGGCTTCGGCGCAGTGCCGACCCGGAGTTTGCCGGTACCCGCGCCGCGGAGGCGATTGCCGCCGTGGAAACGGCCATGGACCTGGCGCAGGGCAACGTCAACCCCCAGCTCGTGCTGGCGGACCTGCTGCGCACGCTGAGGCTGCTCAGGCCCGCCGGAGTACGCGCGTAGCTCGTTCAGCAGCAACGAGATAGAAGAAAATCCTACCCGGGCGGTGCGGAGGGCGCTAAACTTCTGCCCGTGAGCATGTCCCGGAGCGCGGCCCGGACTCCGTCCGGAGACTCCCCGCCGCACGAACTGACGCATCTGGACGAGGCAGGCCGACCGACGATGGTCGACACAGGCGCCAAGGCGGCAACCGACCGCCGCGCCACTGCCACCGGTGCGCTCCGGATGTCCGAGGAAGCGTTTGCCGCCCTGCAGTCGGGGCGGACGCCGAAGGGTGACCCGCTGGTGGTCGCCCGGATTGCCGGGATCCAGGCAGCGAAGCGGACGTCGGACCTGATTCCGCTGTGTCATCCGCTGCCACTGAGCCATGTGTCGGTCGAGATCGAGCCCGACGCAGGGCTCCCCGGTGTGAGGGCACGGGCGACAGTGCGCGTTCACGGTCGCACCGGTGTCGAGATGGAGGCGTTGACGGCTGTTTCGGTCGCGTTGCTGACTGCCTACGACATGCTGAAGGCGGTCGACCGGACGATGCGCATCGAGGATGTGCACGTGACGGCGAAGAGCGGCGGCCGGAGCGGCGACTGGTCAGCGCAGAACAACGGAGAAACTGCATGATGCCCGGTGGCTTCTGGCGCTGGGAGTACGATGGCAGCAACGACCGGCGCGCTTCGACGCTCCGTCAGTGGGAGCACGGCAACGTCAGCCCGGCGCAGCGGTTCGGCAGTCGCGCCTGGAAGGCAGCTCGCGTCTCTGCCAAGGTGATCGCGATCGGCGCGATTGCGTTCGTGGCCGGCGCTGCGATCACGGCAGGCCCGGACAGCGCCATCGCGAACGCTCAGCTTCGCAATCAGCTCGGCCGCATCGAGAGCACGCTGCAGGCACGCGAGGGCGAGCTTTCCCTCGCCCGGCTCGAGATGAAGCGGCTGCAGGCGATCATGACGTACTCGGATCAGTACGAGATCCCCGCAGACCTGGCGGCGGCAATCTATGACGCCGCACGCGCCGAGGGCATCGAGCCCGCACTCGCGTTTTCGCTGGTGCGGGTGGAGAGTGAGTTCCGCCTGCGGGCGGTCAGCTCCGTCGGTGCCGTGGGGCTCACACAGGTGATGCCGTCGACCGCGCAGATCCTGCAGCCGGGGATCAACAGGTCACAGCTTTTCGAGCGGGATACGAACCTGCGGCTGGGGTTCCGTTACCTGAACGACATGCTCCGTCAGTACGAGGGCGACCTGCGGCTGGCACTGCTCGCCTACAACCGGGGGCCCGGACGCGTGGATGAGATCCTGCGCGGCGGCGGCGATCCCGGAAACGGCTACGCGCGCAAGGTGCTGGGTCGGCCGACCGAGTAGCGCCATACGGGCTTCCGCAGGATCGACGGGCCGCGAGCTTCTGCCTCGCGGCCCGTCTTTCGTTCAGTCGCAGCTGCGCGGCCGTTCCCGCGGCGGTAAAGCGGGATCCTCCACCTCCTGCACCTCGTCCTCCGCAATCCCGACGATCTCGCCGTTCCCGAACTCGACGAGGTAGCCCTCGCGCGCCGTCGCGCTGTTCTCCGGCCCCCAGTGGCCCACCACCTCGCCGACCTGGCCGGCGTAGGGGCGCGACTGCTCGTATTGCGGATTCGTGACTCTGACCCAGTGCATGACATGCTCCCGCTGCGGTTCGTCCACCCGCAACGCAGGAGGCGCGCCAGCACTCTCGTGCCGGCGCGCCTCCCGGTGCTGCATTGCGCGCGGATCAGACAGCCATGCTCCCATGCAGCGCGCACATATGGCAGCAAGACCCGTGAACGTCAGCTGAGCGTCATGCGGTCACGCGCAGCTTCTGACCCGGATGGATGACGCTGCGACCGCTCAGCCCGTTCCAGGCACGAAGCTGGTTCATCGATACGTCGTAGCGACGCGCGATCGTCCACAGACTCTCCCCACGACGCACCTGGTGGAACCGCGCCTCCGCAGCGCTGCTCGAGGCAACCGCAGCCCCGCCGCTCCGGCCAGGCACGCGCAGCACCTGACCCACCTGCAGCCGCCTCGGCGAGATGTTGTCGTTCGCCTGCTGCAGGGCACCCACACTGACGCCGTAACGTCGCGCAATATGACTCAACGTCTCTCCGCGCAGCACACGGTGTGTCGGCGCATTGGCGAGCGCCGCCTCGTGGCGCGCCGCCTCGGCACGCACCTCACGGAAGATGCGCGGAAAGTTCACGGCGAACTGCTCCGCCGTACCGCTCGGAAGGCGCACCGGCCACGCACGTCCCTCCGGTGTGGCGCCCGCCACGAGGTGCGTGTTCAGATCCCCGATCGAATCGACCGGCAGAGACACGGCGCGCGCGATCGCGTCCAGGCTCACCGCACCCGGCACCCAGGTCACATCGAACGACAGCGGCTCCTGGTACACCAGGTCCGTGAAGCCGTACTTCTCCGGCTCCTTCGCGATGTGACCCGCAGCCAGCATGAGCGGCACATAATCACGCGTCTCACGCGGCAGCCGGTGGGCGATCTTCCAGAAGTGTTCGTCCGTGCCACGCTCCGTGCCGAACATCTCGCGCATGATGCGGCCGACGCGGTTCTCCCCCGTGTTGTACGATGCCGCTGCCAGGTACCAGCTGCCGAAGCGGTCATACAGGTCCTGCAGGTAGTCCAGCGCCGCATCCGTCGACTTGATCGGATCGCGACGCTCGTCCACCACACCAGTCACTTCCAGCCCGTAGCGCTGCCCCGTCTCCGCAATGAACTGCCAGATCCCGGACGCCGCAGCACTCGAGTACGCCTTCGGCGAAAATCCGCTTTCGATCAGCGCGAGGTACAGCAGGTCCTCGGGCATGCCACGTTCCCGCAGCTCGGCCTGGATCATCGGACCGTACCGCCCCGACCGCTCCAGCCACAGCTTCGTGCGGTCGCGGTTGCGCCCTGTCAGAAAGTCGATCCAGTCTTCCACGCGCTCGTTACGCGTGACCGTGATGTCCCACGTGACCACGTCATCCGATAGCGCTTCCGCCTCCGCCAGCACCTCCTCCATCGGCGCAGGCTCGACCGGCGGCTCCGGCCGGACCGACCACGCAGTCAGCAGTGCGGCCGACATCGCAGCACCGCCCGTCAGCAGCATCTTCCAGTCGCGTCGATTCACCATGGACCTCCTTCCCTGTCCGAGACCCGGACACACGACTCCCATGGCAACTGCCGTGCTTCCAGTCAGCTTGTCTTGGATTCACTTCCAAGCTACGGCCAGCGGACCGGGAGCGCAAGACCTAAGTCCATGTTTTGCAACGCATTAGGCTTATGCGACCGCAGTCCGCACGAGCGCTGCGGAGACGAGACACAGGGGCCAGATTCACGGGTAGAGCGATACTGGATGCAGCAGAAAGTGCACGGTGAGGGTCCTGCCGGACGGTCACTTTGCGCGGCAGACCTGGGGCCGGTGCCCGCCTATGTCCGGAGGAGCCGGTTGCCGAGCGTGCGGTTGAGGGCGTTCAGCACGGCGAGTGCGGCGGCGCGGCGGGGGTCCTCTCCCATGACCACGATGCCGACCAGCTTCTGACGATCCTCGGCGCGGGTGAGAGAGACGACGATCAGCTCGGCATCGAAGGCGCGCACCTGCTTGACACCGATCAGACGGACCTCGAGGGAGCTGCCGAGCGCCTGTTCCAGGGCACCGATGGTGGCGGCGGCGGCGGTCCGGATCTCGATCGCGTCACCGCGCTCGCCGGTCACGCCGCCCTCGTGGACCTGGCCGTTCCACTCGAGGTGCACCTTGACGTGGATCTGGTTGTCACGCTGCTCGATGCGCTCGATGCGATCGAAGCGAACGCGTTCGCGCTGCAGCATGGCGGCGCGGACCACGCATTCGATGGGAACTGCGGCGACGCCTGCGTGTGCGAGTGCATCGCGTGCTGCGGGCTCGATCGCAGTACGGCGGGCATCCGGGGAGCAGACGAGCCAGAGGGCACCCTCGGCGGTAGGCACGACGTCTTCGACGCCGGGAATCTCCCGGAGCCGCTCATGGAGGCCTGCGTCGGTCCACATCGGCGTCAGCTCACTCGAGACAAGGCTGTGCGAAACAGGGGAGGTAGACGGGAATAGTGCGAAGGTATGCCGAGGATTGGCGCGATGTCAAGCGAAAAAACAGTTGTGCCCCGGCTGAAAACGGCGGGGCACAACCGACTCGGCGGGCAGTGGCGGCTCAGAAGCGGAGCAGCGCGCCCACACCCTCGAGATCCCGCATGACGTCGCTTTCGACGAAGGCGACGTCGGCCTCCTGTGTGGTCGCGATCCGGACCATCGACTCGGCGAGGTCGATGCCGTCGCGGACCTCGCCGCCGCAATACGGGCAGCCGCCGCTGCGGCGGGCGAGCACGAAGCCGCACTTCGTGCACTGGCCTCCGCTGGAATCGAGTCCGCGGGCGATGACGAGCGTCTCGACCTTGCCTTCCTGGAGCTGCTCGAGCGCGTCGTCGATGCCGGCAACGGCGAAGTGACCGGTGCGCACGCGCTCGCGGAGCTGATCGATGGATTCCGCTCGCGCGCGCAGGGTATGCATATCGAAGAAATCGCTCAGCCTTCCGATGATGGTTGGCGCGGGTTCGTCGACGCCGGCGGCGGCAACGTGCACGACGGCGTCTGCAATCGGCTGTGGCAGGAACTCGCGGAAGTGCGTCGTGTTCTCGTGGGTCCCGAGCAGCACCCATGCATCCGGCTTCCAGCGACGCTGATAGTCCTGCAGCTCGGCGGCGAACTCCCGGAAGAACGCGCGCGCCTCCTCTGCCTTTCGCTTCTGGTGGTCCTTTGCCGCCTCGCCCCCTGCCTGGACGTCGTGATTGGCGGGGTACTCCTCCTTTTCGATCAGCAGCTCATCCTCGACCGTGCTCATGCAAACGGTCAGAACGCGCATCCTGCGGCGATCGACGAGCACGATGGCGTGCCGCCGGCTGCTTTCCACCAGCTCGCGCAGTGGCCAGACCAGGGGCCGCTCACCGATGACGAGCCGATTCTCCACGCGAACGGGAAACTGCAGCGCCTCGAACCACGAGCCGTCCAGCGTCGCGAAGATCGCGACGCCGCGATTACCCGGGCGGAACTCCTCGTCGATCCAGTTCTGCACGCGTGTCAGGATGCGCGCGACCGGTTCCCTGCGTCCGTTGTCGCTGTCCAGCTCGTCGAAGCGAGCGCGCTGCTGAGAAAGGAAGATTCCCCAGGTGCGTTTGTTGTCGGAATTGACGGACATATCCAGGTACAGTGACATCACGGCAGACTCGCCGGTGTCGGTGTCGATCAGTCGACGGACGTCCTTGAGAGCGATCATCGCGTTGTTCCCTCGGTTGCCAGCGTCGTCGAGACGCCGCGCGGACAGCGCAGCGCTTCATCTGCAGCGCACACGTGAGCGTGTGCGCAACTGATGAAACGGGGCGTGCAACGCGCGTGCCCCGGTGACGACGGTGAATCGGCGAACAACAAAAGAGCGGCGCGGGCCAAATCGGGCCCGGCCGCTCCTGTGGAGGAAACGAGGTGCGGACTACAGGTGGTAGTTCGGCGCCTCGCGCGTGATGGCGACGTCGTGCGGGTGCGACTCGCGCAGCCCGCCGGGCGTGATGCGAACGAAGCGCGGCCGGGTGCGCAGCTCCGCAATGTCCGCACAGCCGACGTAGCCCATCCCGCTGCGCAGGCCGCCGACGAGCTGGTACAGGACGTCGCCCGCGGCGCCCTTGTATGGGACTCGCCCCTCGATGCCTTCAGGCACGAGCTTGCGCGTTTCGCGCGTTTCCGCCTGGAAGTAGCGGTCGGCGCTTCCCTGCTCCATGGCGGAGAGCGAGCCCATGCCGCGCACGGTCTTGTAGCGGCGACCTTCGAGGAGGAAGCTCTCGCCCGGGCTCTCCTCGGTGCCGGCGAGGAGCGAGCCCATCATCACGGTCGAGGCACCCGCCGCGATGGCCTTCACGATGTCGCCGGAGTACCGGATGCCGCCGTCGGCGATGACCGGCACACGATCATCGACGCCCCGTACTGCTTCGACGATCGCGGTGAACTGCGGGACGCCGATGCCTGTCACGACACGGGTCGTGCAGATGCTGCCGGGACCGATTCCCACCTTGATCGCGTCGGCGCCGCGTTCGGCCAGTGCAGCAGCGCCCTCCGCAGTGCCGATGTTGCCGGCGATGATCTGCGTGTCGGGAAACTTGGAGCGCGCGAGCTCCAGCGCACGCAGCACACCGGCGGAGTGGCCGTGCGCAGTGTCGATGACGAGCACGTCGACACCGGCCTGCACCAGCTCGGCGGCCCGGTCGAGATCGCGGGCGCTCGTGCCGATGGCAGCGCCCACGCGCAGTCGACCATGTTCGTCCTTGGCCGCGTTCGGGAACTGCCGCCGCTTGAAGATGTCCTTCACGGTGATGAGCCCGCGCAGCCTTCCGGCGTCGTCCACCACGGGCAGCTTTTCGATCCGATTGCGGTGCAGGATCCGCTCGGCCTCGTCGAGAGACGTGCCGACGGGTGCGGTCACGAGGTTCTCGTGGGTCATGACGTCGCGGATCGGCCGGCTCGACTCCGTCTCGAACTGGAGATCGCGGTTCGTCACGATGCCGAGCAGGCGTCCTTCGTCATCGACGATGGGAACGCCGCTGATCGAGAACTGCTCCATCAACCGGTGTGCGTCGCGCAGTGGACGATCCGGCTGGAGCGTGATCGGATTCAGGATCATCCCGCTCTCGGAGCGCTTCACGCGATCCACCTCGGCGGCGTGCCGCTCGATCGGCATATTCTTGTGGATGATGCCGATGCCGCCCTCGCGCGCGATCGCCATCGCCATCCGCGACTCCGTCACGGTGTCCATTGCGGCGGCGATCAGCGGGATGGACAGGCGAATGCGAGGCGTGAGCTGGGTCGAGATGTCGGTCTGGCTGGGGTGGGTCTCGGAGTGCGCGGGCAGCAGCAGTACGTCGTCGAAGGTCAGCCCTTCACCGAAAAAGCGGTCCTGCATGGGCGAGTTCCGGGGCTCAGTCATCGTGGTCGAAGGGGTAGATGCGCAGAGCCCGCCGGCCGGTCGCATCCTGGATGCGCTGGCCCGCGGGCGTCAAATGGCAGCAGTGTCTGTCGTTCGGTCTTGCCATGGGGGAAGCTATCCGCGCCCCCCACGGGCGTCAACCCACCGGCCGGCTTACGCCTCCGCGACGTTGCGACCGAGTCGCAGTCGCGCACGCCGACGCACGCGGCGCAGTGCGCTCTGCAGCTCGCCACGCACCGGGCCCGGTATGACGGTGCCGATCTCGTCGACGCCCTCGACGAGCAGCTCGAGGTCGCGCGCGTCGCCGTCCCAGTGCTCGAGCAGCACGCGCCCGCCCGCGCCCGAGAAGAGTCGGTTCAGCGCGAGGCCGAGCAGGTAGAGGTCGTCGGCGAACCCGATGCCGGCAAGAAAGTCCGGCATGAGATCGATGGGCGCGACGATGTAGGCCAGGACGGCCGCAAAGATCGCCTTGTCGACGGTCGGGACGCGGCTGTCGCGGAGCAGCCGTGCGATGAGCGTGAGCATGCGGGGGATCTGGCGGACCAGTCGCCGGACGGTGCGACGTGCGCGCCGCTTTCTGCCCACGCGCACCCGGTCGCTCACGCGTCCTCCCGACCGTTGGTCGGCGGCGCCGGCGGACGCGGGTTCGACTCACGAAGGAGCGTGGGCTCCGGCGTCGTGCGCGCGGGGGGTACCGGTGTGCTCGAGGCCGGTGGCTGGAGCGCGGCATCCAGGAACTCGCGCCCGACCCCGGTCACGTCCTGGATCACCTTGCGTGCAGAACCGAGAACGCCGACCGTGCCGGCGATCACTCTGGGTGCGACGTTGCGGACCCGCATGCTGTCCTCCAGCCGCTCCGCAAAGCGCTGCAGGCCATCGGGCCGACGCGCCTGCTCGGCGGCGTACCGCGCCTCCAGAAACTCGATGTAGTCGAGGGCCTGGTAGACCTGCGCCTCCGGCAGGGCCTCCAGCTTGCGCATGATGCGCTCACGAAGAATGTCGTGCATGCTCCTCTCCAGGACGCGGCAAACTAGACATGAATCCGTCGGGTGCCCTACGCCGTGGCCCGGATCGTGGTTGCAGGTGCCCGCAGTTCTCGCCTAGCTTCCGCATCCGATCCGGGCGCATGAGCGCCGCTGAACTCGAGAATGGTACGTATGGCCTTTCTGCCACTCAGGGACGTCGCGCTGCCGCGTGCAACGCTGGCCGCATACGACGACTGGCTCCGCACGATCGAGGCCCGTCTCGCGGACCCCGCCACCGACCGCAACGAGCTGTGCCGCGAGATCCTGACCGATCTGTATTACCCCGGCCTGGCCGGTGCCGATCCTGGCACGCTGCGGCCGGCGGCGCGCGTCGCGCTGCTGCAGCTCGATCCGCGCAACGTCACGCTCGAGCCCGAGTACTACGCGGAGACCGATGTGGAGGCCTTCGCCCGCGTCAAGCCGCTGCTCTGGCTGTGGGAGATGTTCGACAAGAGCCCGCTGGGCGAGAACGTCCACGTCGGCGTCCGCTTCCGCCGCATCCTCGCGCGCCACGTCTTCCGGCGCTGCGGCGAGAACTTCAAGTGTTTCCAGTTCGTGAAGTTCTCCTTCGGTTACAACATGGAGGTCGGTGACAACGTCGTCGTGCACCGTCACGTGCTGCTCGACGATCGCGCGCCCATCGTGATCGGCAACGGCGTGTCGATCGCCGACTACGCGAACGTCTACACCCACACGCATGCCCTCGGCGACCAGCGCGACGTCGAGTGCAAGCCCGTGCACCTCGAAGACGGCGTGCGCATCACCTATCACGCCGTGATCCTGGCCGGCGTACGGATGCATGCGAACTCGATGATCGGCACGATGGGAGTGGCGACCAGGGACATCGAATCCGACAAGGTCGCACTCGGCATCCCCGCAGTGCCCAAGCTGGACAAGCCGCCCAGGGAACAGCGGCCGGCGCATCCCGTCACGCGCGACCCGCTCGCCGATCGGACGTAGCAGCGGGCGCTGTCACACGACAGCGCCCGCACCCGTTCACGCTTCCTTCTCCTCGTACTCGCTCTTCAGCTTCGCGACGACGGCAGGATCCGCGAGCGTCGTCGTGTCGCCGAGCGCGCGACCCTCGGCGATGTCGCGCAACAGCCGCCGCATGATCTTGCCCGAGCGCGTCTTCGGCAGGTCCGCAGCGAACAGGATGTCGTCCGGACGCGCGATCGCGCCGATCTTGTCGGCGACATGCTGCCGGAGGTCCTGCCTCAGCAGATCCGTCGTCTTCACGCCTTCCTTGACGGTGACGAAGGCCGCGATCGCCTGCCCCTTCAGCTCGTCCACGCGCCCCACGACTGCGGCCTCGGCCACGGAGGGGTGATCGACCAGCGCGCTCTCGACCTCCATCGTGCCGATCCGGTGACCCGCCACGTTCAGCACGTCATCGACGCGCCCGAGGATCCAGAAGTAGCCGTCCTCGTCGCGCTTGGCGCCATCGCCCGGGAAGTAGTGGCGGCCATCCCAGCGCGACCAGTACGTGCTGCGGAAGCGCTCGTCGTCGCCCCAGATCGTGCGCAGCATGCCCGGCCACGGCTTCGTCACGGCGAGGTAGCCTGCCTTCGCAGGCTCGCCGTCGGGGGACAGGACATCGGCATCGATGCCGGGGAACGGAACCGTCGCGCTGCCCGGCTTGGTCGCCGTGAGGCCGGGCAGCGGCGTGATCATGATCCCGCCCGTTTCCGTCTGCCACCAGGTATCCACCACCGGCGTGCGACCACCCCCGATGTTCTGCTGGTACCAGACCCACGCCTCCGGGTTGATCGGCTCGCCCACCGAGCCGAGCAGCCGCAGCGTCGACATGTCGTACTTCGCCGGCCACTCCGTGCCCCAGCGCATGAACGCGCGGATCGCGGTAGGCGCCGTGTAGAGGATCGTGACACCGTACTTCTCGACCAGCTGCCAGAAGCGGCCGCGGTCCGGCCAGTCGGGCGCACCCTCGTACATCAGCACCGTCGAGCCGACCGCGAGCGGGCCGTACACGATGTAGCTGTGCCCCGTCACCCACCCGACGTCCGCCGTGCACCAGTACACGTCGTCGTCCTTGATGTCGAAGACGAGCTGCGTCGTTGCTGCAACGTGCGTCAGGTAGCCGCCCGTCGTGTGCACCACGCCCTTCGGCTTGCCCGTCGTGCCCGACGTGTAGAGGATGTAGAGCAGGTCCTCGGAGTCCATCGGCTCCGCCGGGCAGTCCGCCGATGCGTCCTGCATCAGGTCGTCCCACCAGTGGTCGCGACCCTCCTTCATGTGCACGGGCACGTGCAGCCCCGCGCCGCGCCGCACCACCACCACGCTCTGCACGGACGGCGATTCTTCCAGCGCCCGGTCCGACGCCTCCTTCAACGGCACGACCCGACCGCGCCGGTAACCACCGTCCGCAGTGACCAGCACCTTCGCCTCCGCATCGTTCATGCGGTCACGAACGCTCTCCGCGGAGAAGCCACCGAACACGACGCTGTGCGCCGCACCGATACGCGCGCAGGCGAGCATCGCGATCACGGCCTCGGGGATCATCGGGAGATAGATGCCGACCCGGTCGCCCTTCTCCACGCCGAGCGACTTCAGAACGTTCGCGAACTTGCCAACTTCGCGGTGCAGGTCCCAGTAGGTGTACGTGCGCGTGTCCCCCGGCTCACCTTCCCAGATCAGCGCCGCCTTGTTGCGACGCGCACCCTCCAGGTGCCGGTCCAGGCAGTTGTACGCCGCGTTCAGCTTGCCGCCCACGAACCACTGCGCGTGCGGCGGCTTCCAGTCCAGCACCTGCCGCCACGGCTCGAACCACTCCAGCTTCGACGCCCACTCCGCCCAGAACCCCTCCGGGTCTGCGCTCGCACGCTCGTAGATCGCTGGATCGTTCGCATTCGCCGCCGTCCGGAATTCCGGTCCGGGCTCGAACCGGCGGTGTTCCTGCAGCAACGCCTCCAGGGCCGACTCGCCGCTCGCCATTCCTTTTTCTCCTTGTCCGGGGCCGTGGTCTGGACTCCCCGGCAATCTATTCGCCCTGCCGGCTTCCGCCACAAACGTCTTCACCCGGGCGCGCCGGGAGCTCACGCCCTGGCCTCGCCTCGTGCACTCCACCGGGATTGCCGGCATAGTCGCGTGATTGACGCCATCTTTAGGCTGCACTAATTTTACAGAATGATAGAAGCTAAACCTGCCGGCGAAACCACGGCCGCACAGGATTATCTGAAGGCGATCCACGAGCTGAATGTCGGGGGCGGCTCGGCGGCGACATCGCTGATCGCGGAGCGGCTCGGCGTGGCGGCGGGGTCGGTGACGGGGATGCTGAAGCGGCTGGCGAGCCGGGGTCTCGTGGAGCACGTCCCGTACTACGGCGCGCGGCTCACGGACGCCGGGGAAGCCGAGGCGATCCGGCTGATCCGGCGGCACCGGGTGCTGGAGCTGTTCCTGGTGCAGGTGCTGGGGTACGGGTGGGACGAGGTGCACGAGGAGGCGGAGCGGCTGGAGCACGCCGTGTCGGACCGGCTGATCGAGCGGATGGCCGCGACGCTCGGGGATCCTGCGGAGGACCCGCACGGTGCGCCGATCCCGGAGATCGGGGTGGCGTTCGAGGACCGGCAGTTCCCGTCGCTGTGGGAGTTGGAAGCCGGGGCGCGTGGTGTGTTGCGTCGCGTCCCGGACGAGGACCCGGACGCCCTGCGCTACCTGGCCGAGCTGGACCTTCGGCCGGGGGCGGAGCTGACGGTGGTGGGGCGTGCGCCGTTCAATGGTCCGCTGAGCGTTCGGGTGGCGGAGACGGAGCACGTGATTGGCGCGGAACTGTCGCGGGCACTGCAGGTGGAGCGGATCGACGATGGCGGTTGAGCCCGGGCGGTGGTTTCGATTCGCGCTGTGCGTGTGCCTCGTGCTGTCGCTGGCCGCGTGTGCGCGGCGCGGTGGTGCGGCGGAGGATGGCCGGATCCGCATCGTCACGACGATCGGCATGATCACGGACATCACGCAGCGCGTGGGAGGCGAGCACGTCCGTGTGCAGGGGCTGATGGGTCCCGGCGTGGACCCGCACCTGTACAAGGCGCGCGCGGGCGATGTACGGAAGCTGACGGAAGCGCAGATCATCCTGTATGGCGGGCTGCACCTCGAGGCAGCGATGGGTGAGGTGCTGGAGGAGATGTCGTCACGGACCACGAGTGTTGCGGTCACGGATTCGATTCCGCGCTCGCAGCTGTTGCGTCCTTCTGGCTATGCCGGCACGTGGGATCCGCACGTCTGGTTCGACGTCGAGCTGTGGATGCACGCCGTGGAGGCGGTCGAGCGGACACTGAGCGGGCACGACCCGGCTCACGCGGCGGACTACCGGCGCAACGCGGGCGCCTTGCTCGCGGAGCTGGGCGCGCTGGACGCCTGGGTGCATGAGCAGGTCGCGACGCTGCCGGAAGAGCGGCGCGTCCTGGTCACCGCGCATGATGCCTTCTCCTATTTCGGGCGGGCGTACGGCTTCCGGGTGATCGGGCTGCAGGGGATCAGCACGGCGACGGAGGCGGGCACGCGCGACGTGCAGCGGTTGGCAGAAGAAATCGCGCGGCTGCGCATTCCGGCGATCTTCGTGGAGTCTTCGATTCCGCGGCGCACGGTGGAGGCGGTGCAGGCCGCAGTCGGCGCGCGTGGCCACCGTGTCGCGATCGGTGGCGAGCTGTTCTCGGATGCACTGGGCACGGCGGGCACGCCGGAAGGCACGTACATCGGCATGGTGCGGCACAACGTGAAAACGATCGTGCAGGCACTCGGAGGGGTGGTAACGGAATGAGTCGAACGCCGGCGATCGAAGTCAACGATCTGACCGTCGCGTACCGGGAGCAGCCGGTGCTGTGGGATGTCGACCTGGATGTACCGCAGGGCGTGCTGATGGCGATCGTCGGTCCGAACGGTGCGGGCAAGACGACGCTGATCAAGGCGGTGCTCGGCCTGGTGAAGCCGGTTGCAGGCCGGGTGCTGGTGCACGGCGAGCAGTACGCGGAGCAGCGGCGGCTGGTCGCGTACGTGCCGCAGCGGGGCACGGTGGACTGGGACTTCCCGACGTCCGTGCTGGACGTGGTGACGATGGGCACGTACGGCAGGCTGGGGTGGCTGCGGCGCGTCGGGAGGAGGGAGCGCGAGGCCGCGATGGATGCGCTCGACAAGGTGGGGATGCGTGACCTGGCGCACCGGCAGATCAGTCACCTGTCCGGTGGTCAGCAGCAGCGCGTCTTCCTTGCCCGTGCGCTGGTGCAGGACGCGCGGGTGTACCTGATGGACGAGCCGTTCCAGGGCGTGGATGCGAAGACCGAGCGTGCGATCGTGGACGTGCTGCAGGACCTGCGCGAGCGGGGCAACACCGTCGTCGCGGTGCACCACGCGCTGCAGACGGTGCCGGAATACTTCGACCACGTGCTGCTGCTGAACGTGCGCCGGATTGCTGCCGGCCCGGTCGGCGAAGTGTTCACGCAGGAGAACCTGCGCGCCGCGTACGGTGGACGGGTGCCGTACCTGTCGGACGGCAACGGCAGCGATCGTCTCGTCGCCAGTGTCGGCTGATGTTTCCGCAGATTTTCCACGACCTGCTGTTCGACTACACGGTCCGCACCGTAGCGCTCGGCGCCGGCGTGCTCGGCATGGTGAGCGGTGCGCTCGGCTCGTTCGCCGTGCTGCGCCGGCAGAGCCTGCTCGGTGACGCGATCTCGCACGCCGCACTGCCCGGCATCGTCATCGCGTTCATGCTGACGGGCTCCAAGGCGCCCATCGTGCTGGTGCTCGGTGCGGCGATTGCCGGCTGGCTCGGCACGCTGCTGGTGATGACCATCGTCGCGCGCACGCGGCTGCCCGAAGATTCCGCGCTGGGAATCGTGCTGTCCGTCTTCTTCGGCTTCGGCCTGGTGCTGCTGACGTTCGTGCAGCAGCAGCCGGATGCGGCCCAGGCCGGCCTGGACCGCTTCCTCTTCGGCCAGGCGGCGACGCTGCTCGCGAGCGACGTCGTCGTGCTCGTCACGCTCGGCGCGGTGGCGCTTTTCGCGGTCTGGCTGTTCTGGAAGGAGTTCAAGCTCCTCAGCTTCGACCGGGACTTCGGCGTGTCGCTCGGCTACCGGATGCAGGTGGTCGACGTGCTGCTGACCACCTTCCTCGTGCTGGCCATCGTGATCGGACTCCAGACGGTCGGTGTGGTGCTCATGAGCGCCATGGTCGTCGCGCCCGCGGCCGCAGCGCGCCAGTGGACGGACTCGCTGCGCACCATGGTCATCGGTGCCGCGCTGTTCGGCGCGCTGGCGGGCGTGGTGGGCGCCGTCGCGAGCGCCGTGACACCGAATCTCCCGACCGGACCGAGCGTGGTGCTGACCGCGAGTGCACTGGTCCTCGTTTCGATCACGTTTGCGCCGCACCGGGGGCTCGTCTGGAACTGGATCCGGCACCGTCGCAACACGGAGCGTATCGTCAGCAGGGCGCGGGTGGTGAGCGAATGAGCTGGGTCGAAGTCGAGCTGCAGATGGTGGCGGTCATCGTGGCGGTCACGTGTGCCCTGCCCGGCGTGTTCCTCGTGCTCCGCCGCATGGCGCTGATGAGCGACGCCATCACGCACACGGTGCTGCTGGGGATCGTGCTGGGGTTCCTCTACACGGGCACGATCGAATCACCGGTGCTCATGATCGGCGCGGCACTCACGGGAGTGCTGACCGTGGCACTGGTCGAAGTGCTGGTGCGCACGCGGCTGGTCCGGCAGGACGCATCGATCGGCCTCGTCTTCCCCGCCCTCTTCAGCATTGCGGTGATCCTGATCAACCGTTACGCCGGCAACGTCCACCTCGACACGGATGCGGTGCTGCTCGGGGAGATCGCGTTCGCCCCGTTCCGACGACTCGAGATCGGCGGGGTCGACCTGGGGCCACGGACGCTCTACGTGATGGGCACGGTGCTGCTGCTGAACGTCGGGTTCATCACGCTCTTCTACAAGGAGCTGAAGCTCTCGACGTTCGACGCGCAGCTCGCCGCTGCGCTGGGCTTCGCGCCCGCCGCGCTCCACTACGCGTTCATGTCACTGGTCTCCGTAACGGCAGTGGGCGCTTTCGATGCGGTGGGCTCGATCCTGGTCGTCGCTCTCATGATCGCACCTCCCGCCGCGGCCTACCTGCTGTCCGATTCGCTGCGCAACGTGCTGCTGCTCAGTGTCCTGCTCGCAGCGGCCTGTGCCGTCGCGGGCTTCTGGCTGGCATGGCTCATCGACGCATCGATCGCCGGGTCCATGGCCTCCATGGCCGGCATCATGTTCGTGCTGGTCCTCCTCTTCGCCCCGGCACGGGGACTCGTCCCGATCGCGGTCCGCCGGCGGCGCCAGCAGGTCTCCTTCGCCGGGGTGATGCTCACCATCCACCTCCTTCAGCACGAGGGCACGCCGCAGGCCGAGGAAGAGTCGCGCGAGGCACACCTGCGCCACCACCTCCGCTGGCCGGGCGCCTTCGCCCGCCGGGTCCTGCGGTATGCGGAGACCAGCCGGCTCATCCGCCGATCCGACGGCCGCCTCCTCCTGACCGACAGCGGCCGGAGCGTCGCGCGGCAGGCGCTGGGCGGCTAGACAAGGCCCCCGCCCCCAGTTTGCCCCGCAGGGGCGGGATTGTCCCAACTCCCTGAAACGACTAGATTTGAAGGCTGTTGCAGCGTCCGGTGCCGGACGCGTCCGGCGAAGCGTGCCGGACAGCCTCACCGACATCCCCGCAGCAGGAGCGGTACCTCGATGGCGAAGAAGCTGACGAAGAAGCAGATCGAGCATCTCCAGCAGCGTCTCCTGCGCGAGCGTGATCGTGCACTTCGCTCTCTCGGCCAGTTCGACGAGATGGCCAAGTCGAGCGCCGACCATCAGCAGGACTCGGACATGTACTCCTACTCGGACCACATGGCCGACCTGGGCACTGATGCGATGGAGCGGGAGAAGATGCTGCTCTTCGCGAGCAAGGAGGGTCGCTACCTCTACCGCGTGGAGGATGCGCTGCGCAGGCTGTACAAGGACCCGGACCACTTCGGGCTCTGCCACAACTGCGGCAATCTGATTGATTTCGAGCGGCTGGACGCGCTGCCGCACGCGCGCTACTGCCTCGACTGCAAGCTCAAGGAAGAGGCCGACGCGGCCTGAGTCGGCGGTCTGATCCGCATTGGAGCGCCTCGTCACCGGTTCGGTGACGGGGCGCTTTTTTTCTACCACGGAGGACACGGAGAGCACGGAGACCATAACCAGGGAGGGAGCCAACATTGGTCTCCCTGCACAAACCTTCGATGCCCTGCTCACGCCTGCTTTGCTGTGGCTGCCCCTCTCACCTGATCAGGGTTGCAGCCTTACCCATTCCTGCATCTGCTGGGAGAAGGCGCTGCGGGCAAGGACGCGGTCGGCGCCGGCTTCGCGGGCTGCGCGGATCGCATCCTCCCGGACGTGCGAGACCCAGGCGATGATTTCCGTCGATGCTGCAGGTCCCTGTCGCAACTCACGGATCAGGGCGACAGGATCCCAGCCGCGGGCGTCCAGGTCGATCAGGATACGGCGGGGCGTGTCCCGCTCGACGCGGCTGTGCAGCGAGCGCGGATGGTTCACGACGTCGATGGTGGTGCCGGCGGCCCGGGCGGCTCCGCGGATCCGGCTGGCGAAGAGCAGGTCGGCGGGAAGCGCGACCACGGGTGGTTCCAATTCGTTGGCCGACAATCAGATCCAGCCTGCTAAAGACAAGAATTACTATTGACAGTGCAGCGCGGCTCCCGGTAATCTTAGCCGTTGTCCCATCGAACGCGAGCGGACGTGGAGCGGAACGCAAGCACAATCGAGGCGAGTGCGGAGCAGCGGCTGCGCGAAGCGCTGGAGGCGAGTGGCCAGCGGTTCACGGAGCAGCGGGCGGCCGTGTACCGGTACCTGGCGTCGACGGACACGCATCCGACGGCGGACGAGGTGTTCACCGCCGTGCGCGCCACGATTCCGGACATCTCGCTGGCGACCGTGTACAAGGCGCTCGAGACACTGGTCGGCTGCGGCCTGGCGACGAAACTGACCTACGGCGACGGTTCGGCGCGCTACGACGGCCGCACGGATCCGCATCATCATGCCCGCTGCCTGGTGTGTGGGGCGGTCATCGACGTATCGGGCGATGTCGACGCGCGCGCACTGGCGGCTGTGGAGCCGCGCGAAGGGTTCCGCGTCGAAGGCTTCCGCCTGGAGGTCGTCGGTCGCTGCGTGGACTGCGCACACTGATCCGACAATCACAGCTGCCGAACACCCTGCGCCGCGACGATCCCGTCGCGGCGCTTCTGTTTCCGGCCGGCATGCGCCGTCGTTCTTGACCCCTCGCAGCGCTTCCGGCTAGGCTGTCGCGCCACTGAACGGAGGGGTGATGCCGAAGAGCGGAAGACGGCGCAGTCGCGCCGATGACGAGCTGCCGTCGCGTCGTGAGCTCGTGCCGGCGCACAAGGTCCGGCCGGGCGCGGGCGGCGCCGAGCGCACGACGGGTGCGACGCGCGACGACCTGCTCGGGGTCCTGCGTGACAGGAACATCCGGTTCCTGCGGCTGCAGTTCATCGACATCATGGGCGTGCTGAAGAACGTCGAGGTGCCGGCGTCGCAGTTCGAGAAGGCACTCGAAGGCGACATCATGTTCGACGGCTCCTCGATCCAGGGGTTCGTCCGGGTCGAGGAGTCGGACATGATGCTGCGCCCCGACTACTCGACGTTCGTCGTTCTTCCGTGGGGTGATCCGGACAACGCCGTTGCGCGTGTCATCTGCGACGTCTACACGGCGGCGGGCGCGCCGTTCGAGGGGGATCCCCGCTTCATCCTGAAGCGGCACATCGCTGAAGCGCGCGCCCTCGGTTTCGAGATGATGGCGGGAGTCGAGGCGGAGTTCTTCCTCTTCCAGCGAGCAGACGACGGCTCCGTCACGCGCAGCACGCACGATGCGGGCGGCTACTTCGACCTCACGCCGGTGGACCTGGGCGAGGTCGCGCGGCGCGACATCATCAACGTGCTGGAAATGATGGGCTTCGAGGTGGAGGCCGGTCACCACGAGGTAGCGCCCGGCCAGCACGAGATCGACTTCAAGTACGCCGACGCGCTCACCACCGCCGACGACCTCGCCACGTTCAAGTTCGTGGTCCGCAATATTGCGCTGCAGCACGGGCTGCATGCCACCTTCATGCCGAAGCCGATCTACGGCCAGAGCGGCTCGGGCATGCACACCCACCAGTCGCTCTTCCGCGACGGCGAGAACGCGTTCCACGATGCGAAGGCGTCGGGCGAGATGTCGGACATCATGCGCTGGTACGTGGCGGGTCTGCTGCGCCACGCACGCGCGTTCTGCGCCGTCACCAATCCGCTCGTCAACAGCTACAAGCGACTGGTGTCCGGCTACGAAGCGCCCGTGAATGTCGCGTGGTCACACCAGAACCGTTCGCCCATGGTGCGTGTGCCCGCACGTCGTGGAAAGGGCACACGCCTCGAGGTGCGCATGCCGGATCCGTCGGCGAATCCGTACCTCGCACTGGCCGTGCAGCTTGCCGCAGGGCTGGACGGCGTGCGCACGCGGCTCGAGCCGCCGGAGCCGGTGGACAAGAACATCTGGCGACTGTCGGTCCGGGATCGACGCCGCTATCGCATCCAGGAGCTGCCGCGCGACCTTGGCGAGGCGCTGGACCTGCTGCGGAAGAGCTCGTTCATGCGCGCCACGCTCGGCGAACACGCCTTCCAGCACTTCGTCACGGCGAAGAACCAGGAGTGGCGCGAGTACCTCGTGCAGGTGCACGAGTGGGAGATCGAGCAGTACCTGGCGGTGTACTGAGCGCGTCAGCGAGAATCTCAGCTCGCGGGGAACTCGATCCGTACGCGCGTACCGTCACCCGACGAGTGCGTATCGATGGTGCCGCCCAGCTCGTCCTTGACCAGAGCATGGATGATGGAGCGGCCGCTGCCGACGACGTTGGTGCGCTGCGCGGCTGCGATGCCGATGCCGTCATCACTCACATCGAGCCGGCAGTTGCCATCATCCCGCTGGAACTCGATCGTGAGCTGCCCTTCCCTGCCGCCGGGAAACGCATGGCGGAGCGCATTGGTGATCAGCTCGTTGAGCACCAGGGCGAGAGCGAACGCGTGCTTCTCGTCGAGCGTGACACGCTGGACATCGAGATGCAGGCCGATGCGCCGATCCGCGTCCCAGGCATTGCGCAGGCGCTGCGCAAGCTGCTCGAAGATCTCGCGCACGGGTACGCCATCGTAGTTCTGCCGGCGCAGTGCCTCGTGAACGAGCAGGAACGACCGCAGCCGGTTCTCGAGGCTGGCCAGTGCTTCTCCGGGCGGCCGCGGCGGAACGCGGTTCCGCTCCATCGAAACGAGGCCCATGATCACCGACAGGTTGTTGCGCACGCGGTGATCGAGCTCGCGCAGCAGCAGTGACCGCTCCTCCGCGGTCCGGCGCGCTTCCTCGTAGAGCTGATAGTTCTGGTTGGCCAGCTCGGACGTCTGCAGCACCGCCTTCTTGAGGGCGACCTCGGCGCGGTGCACGCGCAGTCGCGACTCGATGCGCGCCGTGAGCTCGGCCACGTGGAAGGGCTTGGACACGTAGTCGTCCGCGCCAACGGCGAAGGTGCGCACGACGTCCTCGGGCGCGGTGCGCGCCGTGACCATGATCACGGGCAGCATGCGGTCGTGGCGCTGCTTGATCTCCTGGCAGATCGTCCAGCCGTCGCGGCCGGGCAGCATCGCATCGAGCAGCACGAGGTCGACCTCGTGCAGAAACGAGAAGACCTCTTCCCCCCGGGCGACCGAGACGACGCGGAAGCCTTTCGCTTCCAGCATGTCCGTGAACATCTGGCGCGCCATGGGCTCGTCGTCCACGACGAGGATCGTGGCAGGCTCGGCAGACCCGCGGTAGGCGGCATCGCGCGGCGACGCTGCTTCCCGTGCTGCTTCGGCGGGGAATCCGTGTGCGGAGCTCACGCGTGCCGACTACTCCTTCTGGAGCAGCGGTGCGGCGAGCAGGAGCTTGCGCGCGAGCTCGACCATGGGCGTGTTCTTGTCCTGGCTCGTCTTCTGGAGGAAACGGTAGGCCTCCTTCTCGGAGAGGCCGCGCGAGTCCATGAGCAGCCCCTTGGCGCGCTCGATGATCTTCCGCTCCTCGAGACGCATCTCGAGCATTTCCTTCTGACGGCGAGCATCGAGCCACTCCTCGAAGCGCGCCTTTGCGACCGCGATCGCCGGCGCGAGATCGTCGGGATCGACGGGCTTGACGAGGTAGTGGAAGACCGGAGCGCGGATCGCCTCGTCGACCGTGCGTGCGTCGCTGTAGGCCGAGAGAATGATCATCGGGATCGCACGCTCGCTCGCGATCTCGTGAGCAGCCTCCGGGCCCGTCATCGTCGGCATGCGGATGTCGAGAAAGGCGAGGTCGGGCTTGGTCTGGCGCGCGAGCTCGACCGCCTCGCGGCCGTTGCTCGCTGTCGCGACGACCTGGTGGCCGAGCGTCTCCAGCTGCGACGTCAGCGCCAGGTTGTGAAGCGCCTCGTCGTCAGCGATCAGCACTCGCAGCGATTCGGACATTCGTGCTCCTGAGGAGTAGGTGTGATGCGCGGGCGGCCGCGCCCGGACCGAGCTGGTACCCGCTGCGTGCGCTGCGGTGCCCGACGCGCGAAGGGCTGACGAACCATGCCGCGCACGCACACGTCACGGCTGCGGAACCCCCGGTCGAGGCAGGCGGTACGCAGTCGTGAACGTCATCGTTGCGCGCGAGGATGTCAGGCGGTAACCTCTGACGTCCCCGTCAGCTCTTCCCCCTGTGAGTCGTGCACCGGAGCCACGCGAGGCGACGTGTGGGCAGACCTTGCCGTCTGCCGGCCCCCGTCGACGCGTGCTCACAGCGTGGTGTGGCTCGGATACAGCGCGAGGGCGGCGAGATGCAACGATCATTCCCCGGCCCGAAGGTGGCCTTCCTCTTGCTACGCTGATCCCGGGGAAACAGCGATTCGGTTCCAATGAAGAGCGGCATGCGCAGACCTCTGATCCTGACGGTCCTGACAGGCCTCGCCGTTGCCGGCGCCGCGACCGCCGGCCCGGCGGACGCGCCTGTCGACGCACCCATCACCGACGCCGCCGTTCAGGAGACGTCGGGCCCGGCAGACCTGGAGCAGCCGGTCGCGGCCGCGCCGGCCGCATCGGTCTCGCCCGCGGTGGCAACGCTGCGCAGCGAGATCGACGGCCTGATCCAGGAGCCCGGCTGGCGCGACGCGGCCTGGAGCGTGATGGCGGTCTCGCTGGAGCGGGGCGACACGCTGTACGCGCACAACCCCGGGGCCGCGCTCGCCCCCGCGTCGAACATGAAGCTGTTCACGACGGCCGCGGCGCTGTACTACCTGGGCCCGGACTTTCGGTACGGCACCTTCCTGATGACGGACGGCGTGGTCGCGAATGGCGTGCTGGACGGCGACCTGGTGCTGTACGGCACGGGCGACCCGACACTGGCCGACCGGTTCGGCTCGCGCCGCGCCGTCTGGCAGGCGTTCGCGGACACTCTGCTCACGCTCGGGATCACCCGCATCTCGGGGGACGTGGTCGGCGACGCGTCCTACTTCGAGGGGGGCGGCACCCCGGAAGGCTGGCAGACCTCGTACATGAACGCGTCCTACGCCGCTCCGTCCAGCGCGCTCTCGTACGCCGAGAACGTGGCGACGGTGCAGGTCGCACCTGGGGCACAGGCGGGCTGGCGGCCCGAGGTGACCCTGGTGCCGGGCGGTGAAGGCATCGGCGTCGTGAACAACGCGACGACCGTGGCGAGCGGCCGCACCACGATCCGCATTCGCCGCTCTGCCTACGACGGTCCGGTGGTCGTGAGCGGGCAGATCGCCCGCAACGCATCGCCGGTCGTGCGTGCGGTGGTGGTCTCGGATCCGGAGCGCTTCGCAGCGGCCGCGCTCCGCTACGAGCTGCAGGAGCGCGGCATCACGGTGGACGGTGGTGTGCGTGGCGTGACCTCGGCGGCGGAATCGCCGGTCACGGGACGGTCGGTCTTCGCGCCGGGCTTCCGCGAACAGCCGCCGCTGCGCGTGCTCGCGGTGCACACGTCGCCGCCGATCATCGAGATCCTCGACATCATCAATCACAAGAGCCACAACATGATGGCCGAGCAGACGCTGCGCACGGTGGGGCGGGTGGTCGCGGGCTCGGGCTCGGTCCAGGGGGGCGCGCGCGCCGTCCAGGCGATGCTCGAGCGCGAGCTCGACCAGGGCGGTATCGACCAGCTCACGATTTACGACGGCTCGGGACTGTCGGTGCTCAACCGCGCGAGCGCGCGCAGCTTCATCCAGCTGCTGGACGCAATGTCGGACTCCCCGATGTGGCAGGCGTTCTGGTCGACGCTGCCGGAGTCCGGTGCGCCGGGCGGGCTGCGTCGCATGTACCGGACTCCTGCCGAGGGCAACCTGCGCGCGAAGACGGGCACGATCAATCACGTTTCGGCCCTGTCGGGATACGTGCGCGCCGCCAATGGCGAGCGCATCGCGTTCTCGATCATCAGCAACAACGTCCCGTCCACCTGGCGCGCCAAGCGCATCGAGGACGG
>DASTYK010000127.1 GCA_035764935.1 Longimicrobiales bacterium
CGCTGGCCTGGCAGGTGGCGCTGTTCATGGGCTTCCAGTCACTCACGTTCTACGTGGTGCTCGCGTGGCTGCCGGACCTGCTGCAGAGCCGCGGTGTCAGCGCTGCGACGGCCGGGCTGCTGCTGGCGCTTTCCCAGGCGACGGGCATCGCAGGCTCCGCGATCGTCCCGTTCCGTGCGCAGCGGAGCGCCGGCCAGGGCCGCATCGTGCTGATCCTCGCGGCGGTAGAGCTGATCAGCCTCGTGGGCCTGCTTGCCGCCAGCACGACGTGGGTGGCGGCGATCAGTGTCGCCATGCTCGGGTTCGTCATGGGCGGCACCTTCAGTCTCGCGCTGCTGTTCCTCGTGCTGCGCGCGCCGGACACGCACATGGCGACCAGCCTCTCCGGGATGGCGCAGTCGATCGGTTACGGGGTCGCCGCCGTCGGCCCGGCGCTGATCGGCCTCGTGCGCGATCTGACCGGAAGCTGGACTGCGCCACTGCTCTGCCTGTTCGGCGCGCTCGCGGCGAAGGTGGTGTCGGGGATGGGCGCGGGGCGTGACCGGGTGCTTTCGGCGCGCTGAGACGCCCCCCACGCACACGCCGCTGTCACAGCACCCCCGCGCATTTCGTCACCCTCCTGTAGACCGGTGCGTCGTAGACCGGAGCGTCGCATGAGGCGACCAGCACACGCAGGTGACGGAGGGGCAGATCACACATGCAGTCGCAGCGCATCTTCATCGCCGGTGCGACCGGCGTTCTCGGCCGCCGCCTCGTGCGGCTGCTGACAGAAAGGGGCCACCAGGTCACGGGCATGACGCGCACGGCGTCGAAGCGAGGGATGCTCGAGCAGCTCGGCGCCACGCCCGTCGTTGCCGACGCGCTCGACGCCAGCGCGGTCGGGACGGCGATCAGCGAGGCCGAGCCCGACGTGGTGGTGCACCAGCTCACCGACCTCGCGCACCTGCGCAGCATGCGCAACTTCGACAGGTCCTTTGCAGGCAACGCGCGGCTGCGGCGCGAGGGCACGGACATCCTGCTGTCGGCGAGTCGCGCGGCAGGCGTACGTCGCTTCGTCGCGCAGTGCTATGGCGGCTTCCTGTTCCCGGAGGGCGGCACCCGTGCGGACGTGGGCGAGGACGATCCGCTGGATCCTGCGCCGCATCCCACCTTCCGCGCGGCCCTCGCCGCGGACAGGCACCTGGAACGGGTCGTGACCGGGGCCACCTGGATGGACGGCGTCGCACTGCGGTATGGCGCGTTCTACGGCCCCGGTACCAGCATGTCCCTGGAGCCTCCGGGCGTTCAGAGCGAGATGGTGCGCAGGCGCCAGTATCCGATCGTGGGCGACGGCGCGGGCTACACGTCCTTCATCCACATCGACGATGCCGCCGCCGCGACCGTCGCCGCGATCGAGCATGGCCGTCCGGGTATTTACCAGGTGGCGGACGACGAGCCGGCGCGCGCGTCGGAGTGGCTGCCCGCGCTGGCGCAGGTGCTCGGCGCCAGGCCGCCGATGCGCCTGCCCGTCTGGCTCGCGCGCATCATGGCAGGCCCGGCCGTCGTGGAGATCATGACGCGTGCTTCCGGCGTATCCAACGCAAAGGCGCGACGCGAGCTCGACTGGCAGCCGGTGTACTCGAGCTGGCGCGCCGGTTTCGCGCACGGATTGAGGTGAGGATGAAGCCGCAACGCGCACCAGGGACCATGGAGGCGCCCATGATCGATCTCGAGCAGCTCCGCCCCAGTGCATTCGCGATCGCCTATCGCATGCTCGGCAGCGTGAGCGACGCCGAAGACATCGTGCAGCAGGCGCTGATCAGGCTGCACCAGGCGCTCGAGCGCGAGCACATCCACTCGCCCGAGGCGTTTCTCGCCACCGTCACCACACGGCTGTGCATCGACGAGCTGCGCTCCGCGCGCGTGCAGCGCGAGACGTACATCGGCGAGTGGCTGCCCGAGCCGCTGATTGACAGAGGCGAAAAGAGCGGTGCGGCGCGCGTCGAGCTGTCCGAGTCCGTGCGCATGGCGTTCCTCGTCCTGCTCGAGCGGCTCTCGCCGGTGCAGCGCGCCGTCTTCCTGCTGCGGGACGTCTTCGACTACGAGTACGCGGACATCGCGCATATCCTCGGCAAGTCCGAGGCGGCCGTCCGCCAGACCGCGGTGCGCGCCCGCGCGCACGTGCTGCAGGAACGGCCCCGCTTCGATGTCGAGACCGACAGGCAGAACGAGCTCGTGGATCGCTTCTTCGCCGCGATCGAAGCAGGCGACGTCGCATCCCTGGAAGCACTGCTCGCAGCCGACGCCTCGCTGCACGGCGACGGCGGCGGCAGGGTGCCCGCACTCTCCCGAGCGGTGCACGGCCGGAGCGCGGTCGCACGCACGCTTCTCAACTGGGCACGCACCGGAACGCGCGGCGGCTTCTCCGTCGAACGCACGATCGTCAACGAGCAGCCGGGTGCGCTGATCCGCACGACGGACGGCTCCGTGATCGGAGTGTGGACGATCGACGTCGCCGACGGCCACGTGACGGCGGTGCGCTCGGTCGTGAATCCCGAGAAGCTCAGGCACGTGCCGGGCGCGGGTAATTTCGGCGAGTGGCTGCGGCGGGCGTTGCCGAAGCGGTGAGACGCCGCGTGTCGCAGGAGCGGACAGAACCGTAGGACCGGCCGCCACATGTCGCAGGAGCGGACAGACTGGTAAGAACGGCCGCCCTGCATGTCGTACGTGCAGCCAGGCGGCGAGACTCCGGTCGGCGCTTCGTCGCGAGGTGTTCGGCGCATCCGCATTCCTCTCGCACGCCCCTGCATCTCGGGGGTATCATGGAGTCGTACTCCGGCTCCATGTCCTGCGCGCGGCGCGTATGCGTGCAGGCTCACCCCGTGAGGATGCATTGAAGCTGCCGTCCATTCTGCGCCTGGTCCTCGGCCGGGAAGCCCTCACCGACGAGGACCGCGAGGCCACCTACTACCTGCGTGTCACGCTCACGGTCGCCCTCGCGCTTGCCGTGGGCGCGGTGCTGCAATGGCAGTACGACGTCGCCACCGCGTGGCTCGCGTACGGCGTCGCGTACCTGGTGGGCGGCTGGCGCATCGCGATCGACAGCTGGCAGGAGCTGAAGCACGGACGACTCTCGATCGACTTCCTGATGGGCGCCGCAGCCGTGGGCGCGGCACTCGTCGGCAGCCCACTCGAGGGCGTAGTGCTGATCTTTCTATTCTCGCTGTCCAAGGCGCTCGAGGCGTATGCCATGGGGCGCACGCGCCACGCGATCGCGCGCCTCATGGACCTCGCGCCCGAGGAGGCCACGCTCGCAGACGACGAGGGGCGCGACGCGGGCCGCGTCCGCGTCGATGATCTCCTGCCCGGCCAGCGCATCCTCGTGCGACCCGGTGAGCGCATCGCAGCGGACGGGCGCGTGCATTCCGGCCGCACGGAGGTCGACCAGGCCGCGATCACGGGCGAGTCGATGCCCGTGCGCAAGCAGGCCGGCGACGAAGTGTTTGCGGCCACCGTGAACCAGGGCGGCTCACTCGTCGTCGAGGTTACCAAACCTGCGGGCGAGACGATGCTCGCGCGCATCGTGCGACTGGTCGAGGAAGCCCGCGAGGAGCGCGCACCCGCGCAGCACTTCATCGATCGTTTCGCGCACCCCTACACGCTCGCGGTCGTCGTCGGGACGGCAATCGCCGCGGTCGCGCCGCCGCTGCTGTTCGGCACCGAATGGAGCGACGCGTTCTACCGCGCAATGACGCTGCTCGTCGTCGCCAGCCCCTGCGCGCTCGTCATCTCGACGCCGTCCGCCATCCTGTCCGGTATCGCCAATGGCGCGCGGCACGGCATCCTCTTCAAGGGCGGTGCGTTCCTCGACCTGGCCGGCACGATCGACACGATCGCATTCGACAAGACGGGCACCCTGACCCTGGGCCAGCCGAAGCTCACGGATATCGTGAGTCGCGCGGACCTGGGCGGCCAGGATCCGCTGCACACCCTGGACAACAACGACCTGCTCCGCCTCGCCGCGGCCGTGGAGCAGCCGTCCGAGCACCATCTCGCCCGTGCGGTCGGCGCCGCCGCAATGGAGAACGGGATCGACGTCCCCCTCGCGGACGCGTTCGTCTCGTATCCCGGCGAGGGCGTGCGGGCCAGCGTGGAAGGAGAGGAGGTCTGGGTCGGTAATGGTATCATGGCGCAGCGGCAGAGTGCGACGCTGCCGCCCATGCTGCGCGGCTGGACCGCGGAGCAGACTTCGCTCGGCCGGTCCGTCGTCTATGTAGGCGTCGGCGACTCGAC
>DASTYK010000128.1 GCA_035764935.1 Longimicrobiales bacterium
TGTCCGGCTCGTCGGGCGATGCGCGCAGCCACGTACTCAGGTACGCGAGCGGTGAAACGCGCACGTAGTCGCGCAGCACGGCACCGACGACACGCGGTCCCGCAATCACCGCCTCGTGCGCAATGCCGGCTGCCTGGTGAACGATTCGCGCTGCGCGCCGCCTGTGTCCACCGGTGGGCCCGGCCAGACACATCGAGCGTGCGCGTGCTGGATCGAGCACACCGGCGCGCAGTGCGTGCTGCGCACCGAGCGAATGACCGATCCAGTGGACGTGCTGCAGACCGAGCAGGTCGAGAAACGAGAGCAGGAAGCGTGCGCTGCCCTCGACACCCACTCCCGTATGCGGCCCGTGCGTTCCACCGAGCGAGGGCATGTCGGGAACGATGAAGCGATACCCGGCTGCGGCGATCGCGGGCGCGTTGTGCTTGTAGAATCGTCCGCTCAGGCCCAGGCCCGGCACGAGCACGACTGCACTGCCCTGGCCGGCTTCGCGCCAGCGCACGCGTTTCGTGCCGAGCAGCGCCTCGTGACGGTGCAGCGTCATGCGCGCGCGAGAAAATCGAGGAGCAGATGATTGAACTCGGTGGGTCGGTCACACATGACGTTGTGTGCCGCGTCTTCCATCACGACGAGCCGCGCACCGGGAACGGCGTCTGCGATTCGGCGTCCGTGGTCCGGGGGGAGAAGCGGATCGAGCGCGCCCCAGACAACGAGCACGGGAGCGCGGATGCGGGCGAGCAGCGGAGTCACGTCGTCGTTCAGCACATGCAGTCCTGCGCGCAGCAGTGAGCGCGGTCCCGCACGCAGGGCGTCGATCCATATCGTCGGGATGAAGTGCGGCACGCCCCAGGAGCGAGGCGGCAGAACGCCCGCCATGAAGCGGGTCATCTCGCGCAGCGTGAGCGGGCGCGGCAGGCCGGCCGCTGCGACGAGAGTCAGGGAGCGGAGCGGCAGGTCGCCGGCCGCGACGTGGATTGCGATCTGGCCACCCATGGAATGTCCGACCAGGTGCGGGCGCTCGATCCCGAGCTGCGTCATCCATTCGCGGACGAGCGTGGCCATCTCGGCAATCGTCGGCTGACGTGGCGCCCGCCTGCTGCGACCGTGACCCACGAGGTCCAGCACGTGCACCTCGTATTCCCGGGCCAGCGCCGGCACCGTGTAGCGCCACCACCGTTGTGAGCCCGACAGGCCGTGCAGCAGAACCACCGGCTCGCCACTGCCGGTATGCTCTGAGTACACGCGGAACGACCCCACGCGCGTGACGCGCTGTACCATCACGCCGTGCCCCAGCCGCCGCCGCCGGGCGAGCGGATGCTGAAGACGTCGCCCGCGCGGCCGCGGATCGTGCATTTCGCAGCGAGCTGCCCGACAGTGCCGTCTGCAGCGATGCGCACGTTCTCGCCCGTCGCGCCGTCGCAGCCGCCGTGTGCGCCTCGCGGGGCCGTGCTGCGCCGCTCCGTCAGCAGACTCACGTCCGCATCACACAACAGCTCGATATCCCGCTGGACGCCGTCGCCGCCGGGCCGCGAGCCTGCGCCCCCGGTGCCGCGGCGAATCCCGTATCGCAGCACCCGCACCGGGTATGCATGCTCGAGCGCCTCGACAGGGGTGTTGCGGGAGTTGGTCATGTGGACGTGCACGGCCGAGAGACCCGCACCTCGCGGACCACCGCCCATGCCGCCGGCCATTGTCTCGTAGTACGCGAACGGCGCGTTGGTGCGGGGGTCGATGCCACCGATCGCAAGGTTGTTCATGGTGCCCTGCGACTGTGCAGGCACCACATCGGGCAGTGCCTGTGCGAACGCAAGCAGCAGCACGTCGGTGATACGCTGCGATGTCTCCACATTCCCCGCCGCAACGCTTGCCGGCGCCGTGGCAGCGACAATGCTGCCGGCCGAAACGTCGATTGTCACACTCCGCATCTCACCACCACCCGCGGGCAGCGGCTGCCCGAGCAGCGCCTCCACGATGCAGCGCACCACGTAGCGTGTCGCAGCGACGGTAATGGCTGCGACTGCATTGACGCCGCCCTCCGTCTGCGCTGCGCAGCCAGAGAAGTCGACGCGCATCGCTTCACCCGCGACACTCACTCGCACGCGGATCGGCAATGGGCCGTTGAGGAAGCCGTCGTCCTCGAGCGCATCCTCCGCCATGTACTCACCGTCCGGGATCAGGGCGATGCCGGCACGAACGAGCCGCTCAGCGTACTCGAGCAGCGCAGCCATCGCGCTCCGCACCTCGTCCTCACCATGGCGCTCCACGATCTCCAGCAGGCGCAGCGCTCCTGCGTGCAGCGCGCCCAGCTGCGCGGCGAGGTCGCCAGCGCGCTCCTCGGGCGTGCGGACATTCGCGAGCAGCAGGCGCCAGATATCCTCCAAGCGCTCGCCCGCGCGCACCAGCCGCACCGGCGGAATCCGCAGCCCCTCCTGGTAGATCTCGCGGGCCAGTGGCATCGAGCCGGCCGCCATGCCGCCAACGTCCGCGTGGTGCGCCCGCGCGGCCAGGTAGGCGATGGGAACGCCCCCGTGGTGCAGGCAGGTGACCAGCGTGATGTCGGGAAGGTGCGTCCCGCCCGCGAAGGGATCGTTGAGCACAACGACGTCGCCCGGCTCGAGGGGGGCACACCGCCCGAGCGCCGCAGCTACGCTCATCGGCATGGCGCCCAGGTGGACCGGCATGTGATCACCCTGCGCCACGGGGCGGCCGGCAGCATCGAAAAGCGCGCACGAGTAATCGCGCCGTTCCGTGATGTTGGGCGAATGCGCCGCGCGGCGAAGCGCTGCACCCATCTCTTCCGTCAGCGCAGTGAAGAGGTGGCGGAAGATTTCGAGGCGGACCGGGTCGATCCGGTCGGTCAGGGTTTCCATGAACGCAGTTTTCCGCTATATTTCACGGCTGATGGCGTGGTGCGCCCGTTCGCGAGGCGGGGACCGCGCAGACTCACCAGAACCAGGGAGGTCGCTGTTGGCCAGAAACAAGGTACGGCCCCGGTCCGAACCGAGATCAGCTGATCGCGCACGGGACGAGCTGTTCAGTGCGATCCGGCAGTGCGGCGTGATCGATGCGCTACCGGACGAGCAGTCGGAATGGATGGAAGATACGCTGCAGTTCATGAACGAGCGCTACCCCGACCTGACAAAGCAGGACATCGACCAGCTCCGCGAGCTGGGCATGCGCTTCTGCCAGCCAGTCATCCCGCACGGGGGGCAGCACACGGCACTCAACACGCAGGAGGAGACGGCCACGGCGGCCTGAGTCGCTGATGCCGCTCTTCAGCAACAGGCGAAGCCGTAGCGCCTGGGCCGTGTCGAGCCCGCGTGTGAGGATGCAGTACGCTGGGCGGGCCGACCGGCGAGAGATGCAGTGGCGCCTGGGCCGCGCGAACCGGCAGGCGTGAAGGAGTTGCAGTCAGCGGTGCACGCGGGTGCCGGTCGGATGGATCGGCGCCTGCCGGATGCGCTGTGAAGGGGACCGCCGAAGGGCGGTCCTTTCGCGTATGGTTCCCCCTCGCGCACGCATGTGGCGCACCCTTGCGCGCGCGCATATGTTCGTGGGTCCTCGAATCACCGGCAACGCAGTTCGACGGAACGGCAGGGAAGCGCAGAACGAAACGTGAGTGCGATCGGCGCAGG
>DASTYK010000129.1 GCA_035764935.1 Longimicrobiales bacterium
TGCAAGCTGCTCGGCCGTCCGGCCGCACCGTGCACACTGGATCTCTGCCACCTGCGTCTCCTCGCTGGTTCGGGTCGCTGCGGTGTACCCGTCAGCGACATGATGGTTCGAGCCGCGTCATGGAAGCAGAAAGGGTCGTCACGTGACGACCCTTTCGCGTTTCCCGGCACCGCGGCCGCGTCGCTGCGCGGCGTCAGGCTAGTAGCGGTTGTTCTCGTAGCGACGTCCGCCGCCGCCACCACCGCCGTAGCCGCCACCGCGGCCTTCGCCGCCGCCGTAGCCGCCACGCTCGCCACCGCCGAATCCGCCGCGACCGCCCTCGCGGCCGCCACCCTGGCCGCGCGGCGGATTGGCCGGCGGATTCAGGCGCACCACGCTCGCTGCCTTGGGGCCCTTCGCCTCCTCGATGATGTCGAACTCGACCTCTTCACCCTCGTAGAGGACCTTGAAGCCGGACCCATCGATTGCGCTGTAGTGCACGAACACGTCCGCCCCGCCCTCCCGCTGGAGGAAGCCGTACCCCTTCTCCTGCGAGAACCACTTGACGGTGCCATTGGTACGAGCCATCGCCGGTACTCCTGGTATGAAAGGTTGAGACAGATCGAAGGTGCGGTGCGATGTGCCGTACCCTCGGAAATCGCCGCGGAGAACGCGCCCGCGGCCGGCGCACAATAAAAAAAGGCCCCGCGCGCAGGGCGCGCAGGTCCTTATCGAGAACCGCGGAAATGGACGACGGACTGAAGCGAGTGCACGTGCAAACGTCTTTCCGGCACGGATGCGATGAAGCCACCATTCAAAGTGTAGTCACGCCCCGGGCGGCTACGCAAGTGGGGCGATCGGGAGGGAACGCGACACGGTGGGCGTGTCGTTGACGTCCTGTCTCGAACGACGCCACCTTGCTGCAACGATCCACGCGGGAGTGTCTGCAAAATGAGCTATGAGCTGAAGGTTTCCGATTCCCTCCACGTCCCGTATCGCGGGCATCTGCTGCGGCTGAAGATTGCGGACGGGGTGCCCCGGCTGCAGGAGCTGAAGGCAGGCAGCCGCCTGCGGGTGAGTGGCCCTGACGGACGCACGGGAGTGATCGAGATTCTGGGGTTCCCGACCACGGCCGGCCGTCAGACGCAGGAGCGGCTGGAGCGCACCCGTGAGCTCGACATCGTGATTCCGGCACAGCAGGCGATGATCGACGGCGCCCGCATCGAGATCGGCTGGAGAGTCGGCCCGGCGGATGACGAGCGCCCGGAGCGCGGGTAGCACGTGAGCGGCAGCGTCGTCTTTCTCACCGGTGCGACCGGCTTCATCGGTTCCAGGATCGCGCGCGGCCTTGCAGCAGGCGGCGCCCGGCTGCGGTGCCTGGTGCGTTCGCCCGCCTCCCGCGCGGCGCGCTCACTGGAGGAGCTTGGCGCGGAGCTGATCCCCGGCGACGTGAACGACCCTGCCGCTCTCGAGCATGGCCTGGGCGGCGCGGACCTCGCCTATCACATTGCCGCGATCTACGACATCGGCGTGGTCGACGAGGCGGCCCTGGAAGCGACCAACGTGGATGGCACGCGTGCGTTTCTGCGCGCCGCACAGCACGCGCGCACGCCGCGCGTCATCTACGTGTCCTCCACGGTAGCCCTGGGCCCCGTCGCGCCGGATTCCACCGGAGACGACCAGCCGCCGTACGCCGGGCCGTACCCCTCGATCTATCACCGTACCAAGTCCGAAGCGCACCGGATCGCCGTCGCTGCACAGCAGAGCGGGCAGCCGGTGCTGATCGCATGCCCCGCGTACGTCTACGGACCAGGCGACGAGGGGCCGGCCGGAAAACTGATCGAAGACCTGCTGCGCCGCCGCGTGCCGACGCTGATCGCGGATCCGGCGTGGTACTCGTTCGTGCATGTCGACGACGTTGCCGAGGCGCTGATCGCGCTGGCGGACCGCGGCACGGCTGACGGCGTGTACGTGCTGGGCGGTGAGAACGAGCGTTTCGACCGGTTCGTACAGCAGGTAGCCGAGTTGGGCAATGTGTTTGCGCCGCGCCCGATCACGCCCGCTCCGCTCGCGCGCGGCATCGGCCGCACGCTCGATGCAGTGGCGCGACGTACCGGCGTGCGCTTCCCGCTGTCACTCGAGGGTGTGAACGTCGTAACGCGCGGGCGGTACACCTTCGGGCACGCGCGCGCTGCCCGGGAGCTGGGCTTCACGCCGCGCTCGCTGGCTGCGGGGCTGCCGGAGACGGTCGCGTTCTTCCGCGCAAAGCTGGCGCGCGGTCGGCGCACGCCCGGCGCCTGAGCCATGCCCGCCGCCAAGCTGCGCGCGGCACTGCAGCGCGCCCGGACGCGTGTCGCGGCGGGGGTGCGTCGACTTCGCCCGCGCCACCTCCTCCTCGCAAACGTCGTCGTCTGGTCCATCGTCGCGCTGCTCTGGCACCGCTGCGGCATAGCCGGCTGCCCGAACGTCGAGCGGCTGGCGTCCTACCAGCCGGGCGGCGCCACCGTGCTGCTCGACCGCAACGGCCAGGAGTTCGCGGACCTCTCGCCAATCGACCACGACGTCGTTGCGCTGGACGCCCTGCCGGAGCACGTGCCAGGTGCGTTCCTGGCGGTGGAGGACAAGCGATTCTACGAGCACGGCGGTGTGGACGTGCGACGCGTCGGCGGCGCGTTGCTCGCCAACGCTGGTGCACGCTCGGTCGTCCAGGGGTTCAGCACGATCACCATGCAGCTCGCTCGCAACGTGTGGCCCGAGACGCTGCCAGGCCGTGAGCGCACGCTGCAGCGGAAGGTGCTCGAGATCCGGGTGGCGCGCGAGATCGAACGCAAGTTCACGAAGAACGAGATCCTGGAGCTGTACCTCAACAACATCTATTTCGGCAGCGGTGCGTGGGGCATCGATGCGGCCGCGCGCAACTATTTCGGCAAGCCTGCATCCGAGCTGCGCCTGAGCGAAGCCGCACTGCTCGCGGCCATGCCGAAGTCGCCCGTGCTGTACAACCCGCGCCGGTACCCGGAGCGCGCACTGGCGCGTCGCAACCTGGTGCTCGAGCTGATGGCGGAGCAGGAGCGGGTGAGCGAAGAGAGCGCAGCGGAGTCGAGCGACGTCCCGCTGCGCGTTCGTCGTGATCCTCCCGCGCGGCGCGATGGCGAAGAACGTGTCGCGCCCTGGTTCACCGAAGCGGTGCGTCGCGTCCTGGAGGACCGGCTCGGCGAGGACGTCTACACGACGAGGCTCGTGGTGCATACGACGCTGGACCCGGCGCTGCAGCGCATCGCGGCCCGCCAGCTGGAGCGGCAACTCGACCGGATCGAGAGCGGCCATTACGGCGCGTACGACGGTGATCGGTATACGGGTGGTCCGCCGGAGTCGACGCGCTACCTGCAGGGCGCGGTCGTGATGATCGAAGCCGCGAGCGGTGATGTGCTCGCGCTGGTCGGCGGCCGCGATTACTCGCACTCGCAATTCGATCGCGCAACACGTGCGCGCCGGCAGGCGGGCAGTGCATTCAAGCCGTTCGTGTACGCCGCAGCACTGCAGCAGGGCTTTGCGGCGAGCCAGCACATTCTGGACGACACACTGCGCATGGAGCTGGAGGGCGGCGAGGTGTGGGAGCCAGTGAACTACGGCGGCACCTTCAGGGGCTTCATCACGCTGCGCGAGTCGCTGGTCGAGTCGCGCAACATACCGGCGATCCGACTCGCGCAGGATGTCGGCCTCGCGAACATCGAGCGGCTGGCGCGCAGGGCCGGTATCCGCAGTGACGTACCGGACGTGCCATCGGCGGCGATCGGCTCGGGTGCGGTGACACCGCTCGAGCTGACCGCGGCCTATACGAGCTTCGCCAACCTGGGCACAGCGGTACGGCCTCGACTGGTGGACCACGTGATCGACGGAGTGGGCGCAGTAGTCTGGCAATCGGAGATCGAGGAGGAGGACGTACTCGATCCAGCAGTCGCGTACATCGTGACGGACATGCTTCGGGAAACCGTCGACCAGGGAACAGGAAGAGCGGTGCGGCAGGTCGGGTTCGGTGCGGCCGCTGCCGGCAAGACCGGCACGACGAACGATGGAGCCGATGTGTGGTTCGTCGGGTACACGCCGGACCTGGTGGCGGGCGTATGGATGGGCTTCGACGTGCCGGAGCCGATCATCGAGGGCGCGAACGGCGGACAGCTTGCAGCGCCCCTCTGGGGACGGCTCATGGACGCGGTCTACGAGAAGCGCCCCACCCCTCCCGAGTGGACGGCGCCCGAGCGCGTCGTGGAGCTTCCGGTGGATCCCGCGACAGGGCTGGTGCTGGTCGAGGGGTGCCGCCCCGAGAGGGGAGCTGCGATCACGGAGCTGTTCGTCGCAGGCGACGAGCCCGCATCCGTGTGCCCGGCGGGAACCCCCGCGCGAGAGTCCCGCGGATTGCTCGCCCGGCTTGGCTCCTGGCTCGAGCGGACCTGGCAGCGCGCACTGCACGTGCTCGCGCGGCATATCGGCTCCGAAGACGAGCGGCCGATTCCGCCGCGCACGGAGGAGCGCTACATCGGCACGCCGCGACTGCCGCGCGCCGTCGAGGTCGCCGATCCGATCGTGCCGGCCGACTCGTTCCGACCCCGCGTCCGGATCTTCATACCCGCACTGGATTCCATCCAGCGCCCGGACTCATTGCCACGGGACACCCTGCGCGTGATCACCGACTCCATCCTGCTGCCACCAGCAGCGCCGCCGGACACGGCGGCACCGTCGGTCGATTCAGTGCGGGTGGATACGATAACGGTCGATACGACGACCGCGGCCGACACGCTGGCTCACTGACCGCCCGGACGTCCGGCCAGGGGTTCGGCTGGGTCAGGTTCCGGCGAGGCGCGGTGCCACGCAGATCTCCCACGCACCAAGCCGGCCCGCCACGCGGGGCGCGAACCCGCGCGAGCGCAGGAATGCGTGCATCGCTTCCGGGGGATGTACATGCATGCGGAAGCGCCGACGCCCCATCCAGAGGATGCCATTCCCCGCCGAGCTGGCCAGCCGTGTCCACCAGGCAGCGCGCGGATAGGTGAACGCAATCGTGCGGGACGCGCGACTGGCAGCGGCGTCGAGCAGGCCGCGCCAGTCCGGATAACAGCAGACGACCCGGTCGAGCACGACCAGGTCGTGCACCGTGTCGTCCTCCATGTGCGCGAAATCGGCGACCATGCCGCTCATGCGGTGCGCAACGCCGTACTCCTCGGCAAGCTGACGGGCAGTGCGGATGGCGGCAGGAATCGCATCGACGACCACTGCCTGCCGGATGCCGTGCCGCAGCAGCTCGATCGAGATGCCGCCGACGCCGGCGCCGCCTTCGAGGAGAGTCGCCTCATGGAAGCGGACCAGCGGGCGGACCACTTCGATCACCCGCTGAGCCCGCCGGGGCAGTCCGTGCTTGCGGAACCGCCGTGCCTCGCGGCGCGCGAAGCGCTCACCGAAGACGTCGTCGAGCCCTGCGTTCAGGCAATCACAGGCCACTGCACCGGCTGGCTGAGGTGAAGCACGTTACCAGGCAACGAACACGATGAAAAAGGTGACCACGGTCAGCATCGCGCCGAGCACCCACACCAGCGCCTCGTCCAGGCGTTCGCTCTCACGACCCGCCTCGAGCATTCGCAGGTGCGGCCACGACGTCCCGCACTCCCGGCACTCGTGCTCGCTGCCGGCCAGTCGCGTGCCACAGCGAATGCAATCGCGATTCTTCATGAGTACTGCCCCTCCCCGGTTGCCGTAACTCCAGGGAAGATGGCCAACCGGGACTGACGGGAGGGTGAACGCCGGATTACGGAATGTTCACGAACCGGTGTCGCACTGTTTGCGCCATTTCAGGAGCTCGAACGCGGTACGGCAGTCATTGCACCAGTAGGTCGCCACGGAGAGCTGCGGGCCGAAGGGCGAGTGCAGCTCCGTGTGCTCCGCACTGCAGAACGGGCAGGGCGGATGCTCGGGCAGGCCGAAGGCGGTCGCGTCGCGTGCGGGCGAGGTGGACACGGGTCAGTCCATCAGGAATTCGCGATTGCGATCACCGCGAATCCGCTGGATCGTCGCCCGGTCGGGTGCGCGACCATGAGGCCTGCGCCGCGCCTCCTCGAAGCTTTCGAACGACGGCTCGATGTTCGTGAAGACGTCGCCGAGCCCGGCACTGGCGAGCAGGGGGGCAATCTTTTCGACGAACCGCTCGCGCAGGGTGCTGCCCGCCCCGTCCGCGACCGAAGCGCCAATGAGTGTACGCGCTCCCGGACCATCCGGGCCGAACCAGGCGAGGACGTCGCCAGCGCGGGCCTGTACGGCGTCGTGCAGCGCGGTGCGGGATGCGTCGGAGGCCGACGCAAAGCGGCGCCACCACGCCGCCCCGTGAGCGGCGTGGAAGCTCTCCTCCTCGAGCAGCTTGCCGACGCGCTGGCGCAGCGGCACGTAGCTGGACGCACGCAGGGCCTCGAGCTGGACCGTGAGCGCGCCATCGCAGAGCACGTTGATCGCGATCAGTCCTGCCCAGTCATCCGGCGCCTCGTCGAGCGCGACCATGTTGCAGTACTCATCGGCTTCACGCCCGTGCTCGACGCGGTCCACGTCCACGTCGAACTCCTTGAGCAGCGCGTAGAGCAGCCTGGCATGTCCCCACTCGTCCTGTGCCATCGACGCGCAGGCGATGCCGGCCTCGAGCTCGGGCGCGCCCAGGATCCATTCCGCGTAGCGCATGCCGAGCAGTCGCTTGCTGTCGGCGAGTGAGAGGATGAGATCGTGCGTGGCGGTGCGGGCCGCACCGTCCAGCTCGACCGAGGCTGTGGTCGTGCGGGCCATCAGCGAACGTCTCCGTTCTGGCGCTCGGCGTTGAAGACCTCGACGAAGTGCTCGCGCGGCGTGACCCACATGTCGAACCAGCGCTCCTCGTCGTATGTGTTGAACGCATACACGCGCGCGAGCTCGGCATCGGGCGCGTTGAGATTGCCGATGTGGCGGAGCGGCTCGCCCCGCGACTTGCGTGCAAATACCTCGAAGATCATACCGTCACCCCCGCACCGCGCAGAACCGCGCGTCCCTCCTCGGTCATCCGCTCCACGGTCCAGGGCGGATCCCACACCTCGTGCACCTGAACACTCGAGACGTTCGGCTCCTCCAGCAGGCGGTCACGGATATCCTCCTTGATGAACGCCATGCAGGGGCAGGCCGACGCCGTGAACGTGCAGTCCACGTCGACGTGCGTGTCGACACGACGAATGTCGTAGATCAGTCCCAGGTCGACGAGCGAGATCGGCAGCTCCGGATCGCTGACATCGCAGAGCGCCAGCCAGAGCGCGGCCGTGTCGTGCGGGAGTGAAGCGACCCACGCCTCGCGCGCGCGTCGCAGTGCGGCCTCGTCCACGCCCGCGCGGGCGCGCGCTTCCGAGACAGCCTCTGCGCGTCGCGCGGCTTCGGCGGTGCGCAGCGCGACCAGGTCGTGCCGGGTGCGTCGCGATGCCGCGGCGACCGAACGAATGGCTTCCGACTGCGTCATCTCAATCAGGCCGCCTGCGCCATCATGCGACCCAGCGGCGCATGGCTGCGGCGCACACTCTCGACGTAACGCTCGTTCATCGGGCCGCGCTGCTTCCAGCGCTCGAACACGCGGTCCCAGCTGATCTGCCCGCTCGTGAAGTCCCAGTGCTTGGCCTCTGCGTCGTACTCGCACGGGAACGGAAAGTCGAGGACGTACTTCTGCTCCTCATCGCTCCAGTGCGCGGGTACCTCCAGCCCGAGGCTCTCGCACAGCGGCACCGTCGCGCTCATCCACACCTGGCGGAGCTGGTCGTTGGTCAGCCCCTTGAGCCGGTACTCGAGCTGGCCGCTATGTCGCTTCATGTCATCGGGCAATCCGAACCACTCCACCGTCATCGGGAACATCCAGTCGACCGCGCGCTGCAGCTTCTCCTTCGCCGTACCGCCCGCCTGCGCGAGCCGCTTCATCCACACCTCGCCGTGACGCAGGTGGAAGGTCTCCTCCAGGTCCACCTTCACGAGCGCCCGCTTGAGCGGCCCATAGCTCGTGTTCCTGTAGACGTCGGAGAGCAGCGTGATCCCGGCCCGGTCGAAGAAGCCGTTGGCGGTGACCAGCTCCGCCCAGCTCTCGAGTGGCTGGTCGAAACCGTACGGATGCTTGAACTCGTGCGGCTCACGCCCGTAGATGAGCTGTTCCTTGTCGAGGCCCATGTCCTCGAGGATGCGGTAGGCGATGTTGGCGTGCGCCAGCTCGTCCTGGATGATGGCAACCGCGCTTACCTGCGTGTTCGTCGACGGCGCGTCCTGCGCGGCCATCCAGTACGCAGGGGCGCTCATCAGCTCCGTGTCGGCCTGCACCTGGAGCTGGACGATCAGCGACTTCCGGTACCCCTCGGTCATCTCGTCGGGCGACTCGAGGATGTAGCCGTCGCGGACCTTCTGCTTGATTTCGTCTTCGGTGAACCGGCTCACGGCGTGGCCTCCCGCGGTTTCGAACGATCGTTCGACAGGGCCCGGAAGTTGGTGTCGCACACTGTGCTGCGCAAGTAATCAGCCAGTCGGGGCGGGTACCCCGCAGGTGGTATCCTCCTTGCTCCTTCCGTAACCGGCAATCCGCACAACGATCCGCCGGCTGATGGAGCCGGTGAACCGAAGGGGCAGGTATGGAGAAGGACGGGCACCCGGGTCCGCGAGGACCGGGCGAGACGCCGGGGCACGGCACGAGCCCGGAGGACAGGCTGCCGGGCGAGGGCCCCGGCAGGGGCGACGAAGCAGCTGACGGGACTGTCGGCGGCGAGCCGGCAGTGGTGCGCCGTGCTCGCTGGAGGGATCGTACCCGGGGACGCCGGGTGCTCGCGGCGACGGGCGCGGTGTTCCTGCTGCTGCTCGCGGTCGGCGCGGTTCTCTGGTTCCGGTGCGGCGTTGCGGGCTGTCCGGACGTGGACATGCTGCGCGGATACATGCCGGACGAGGCATCGGTGATCCTGGATCGTGACGGCGAGGAAGTCGCGAAGCTGTTCGTGACGAGACGCGTCTACATCGGTCTGGACTCGCTGCCGAAGCACGTGGGCGATGCCTTCGTCGCGATCGAGGACCAGCGGTTCTGGGAACACGGTGGCGTGGACGTCCGTCGCGTGTTCGGTGCGATGCTGCAGAACGTGCGGTCGGGAGGTGTGGAGGAAGGTGCGAGCACGATCACGATGCAGCTGGCGCGCAACGTCTTCCCGGACGACCTGCCGGCGAACGAGAAGACGATGTGGCGCAAGATCGGCGAGGCGCGCGTCGCAAGACAGATCGAGGGCCGCTATTCCAAGGAGGAGATTCTCGAGCTGTACCTGAACCAGATCTATTTCGGTGAGGGTGCGTGGGGCATCGAGGCGGCGGCGCAGGAGTACTTCGGCAAGTCTGCGACGGAGCTGGACCTCGCGGAGTCCGCGACGCTGGCGGCGCTGCCCCGTGCGCCGTCGCGGCTGAACCCGCGCGTGAACCCGGACCAGGCGCAGACGGAGCGGGAGGTGGTGCTGACACGGATGCGGGACCAGGGGCTGATCAGCGCCGAGGAGTACGATGAGGCGGCGGCCGAGGAGCTGGAGCTGCGTCGGGGAGAGCGCAGCACGGAGGAGCAGGCGCCGTATTTCGTCGAAGCAGTGCGCCGTATCCTGGAGGAGCAGCTCGGCGACGCCGTCTACACTCGTGGCTACCGGATCCACACCACGCTGGACCTCGGCGCGCAGCGGGTGCTGGAGGAGGAGCTGGCGCAACAGGCGCGCAGGATCGAGTCAGGCGCGTATGGCGGCTATCCTCACGCGACGTACGCGAGCGCACATGCCGATTCCGGCGCGACGTTCGAGGACGGCACACCATACCTGCAGACCGCGGGCATCGTGATGGATCCGCGGACGGGCGACGTGCTGGCGCTGGTCGGCGGCCGCGACTATGACGATTCGAAGTTCAACCGCGCGTTGCAGGCGATGCGGCAGCCCGGCTCCGCCTTCAAGCCGTTCGTGTACGCCGCTGCGATATCGGCGGGTTATTCGCCCAGCTACCAGCTGATCGATCAGCCGATCCGGCTGATGGTGGACCGCAACCGTTCGTGGGAGCCGAAGAACTACGGCGGCAGCTACGCGGGCGTGATCAGCCTGCGCAACGCGCTGGTGCAGTCGAAGAACGTCGCCACGGTGCGGCTGTCCGGCGAGGTGGGGCTGTCACGGATCATCGGGCTGGCGGAGCAGATGGGGCTGGGCCGCATCGAGTCGAATCCGG
Organism: Longimicrobiales bacterium; assembly: GCA_035764935.1. Lineage (NCBI taxonomy): Bacteria > Pseudomonadati > Gemmatimonadota > Longimicrobiia > Longimicrobiales > Longimicrobiales bacterium. The sequence goes on from DASTYK010000129.1 coordinate 10,237, forward strand.
CGGTGGTGCTGGGCACGAGCGAGGTCACACCGATGCAGCTCGCGGAAGCCTACACGCCGTTCGCGACGCTCGGGCAGCGCACGCAGCCGCGGCTGGTCGAGCGCGTGGTGGATCGCGACGGCGGCATCGTCTGGGCGCAGCAGCCCAGCTCGCAGCGTGTGCTCTCGCCCGCGGTGGCGTTCATAACGACGAACATTCTCGAGGACGTGGTCAACCGCGGAACCGGGACGGGTGTGCGAGGCGCGGGGTATCGCGGTCCGGCAGCGGGCAAGACCGGCACGACGCAGGATGCGGCAGACGTGTGGTTCGTCGGGTTCACGCCGGACGTCGTCGGTGTCATCTGGTACGGGCTGGACCGGCGGCAGCGCATCCTGAGGGGTGCGACCGGTGGTGAGATCGCCGCCCCCGTCTGGGGGCGGGTAATGCGGGAGATCGCGCCGTCCTCCTCCGACTGGTCGCCGCCTGCAGGCGTGGAAACGCGCGAGGTGGACGAGACGGGCTCCATCGTCGGCAGCGGCTGTCCGACGTTCGGCGCGACCCACACCGAATATTTCCTGTCCGGAACCGCACCCATCGGCGAGTGCTACCGGGATCCGAGCTACTACCAGACGACCTGGATGGACTCGCTGGGTGGCTACCCCTACGACTCGATCTACGGCTACCCGTACGACACGACGTATACGTACCCGTACGACACGACCTCGGTCAGCAGCGAGGAGCGGGAACGCTTCTGGGAGCGACTCCGCTCGCGCGTCCTCGGTAAGGAGGAGGAGGATTCCCTCGGCGTGCGCCGTTCGCCGCAGACGACCATCGACACGGCTCCCGACAACCGGTCGCAGCGTGCGCAGCAGCGTCAGCAGCAGGACACGACCACTCCGCCGCGCGTGCTGGGCGAGCCCGTGCAGCGCAATCCGCCTCCTGATTCCGGCGGGCTACCGCAGCTGCGGTAGCACTACAGACAGACCTGCTTCCGGCCGTGTGGACCCTCCGTCTGCACGGCCGGTTGTGCACGCCCATCCGCGTTTGACAGGCGGCGTGCACGTCCGCCACTTTCCGCCGCCGAAACAAGCCGGGCTGCCACCCGGAGAGATGCGATCAGAGCGCGGTACGCCGCGCTTCGAGGAAGGTTACGACATGAGAATGCTGGTACTCGGGGCCGGACTGCAGGGCTCTGCCTGTGCGTACGACCTGCTCAACAGTGACGGCGTGAGCCGCGTCCGGCTCGCGGATCAACAGGTCGATCGACTCCCCCCGTTCCTCCAGCCGTACGCGGGTGATGAGCGGCTCGAGCGCGTGCACATCGACGCCCGCGATGCGGACAGCGTGCGCCGCGCGATGGAGGGGGTCGACGCGTGCATGAACGCACTGCCCTACTACTTCAACCTCGACATCACGAAGCTCGCCGTCGAGGCCGGCATTCATTACTGCGACCTCGGTGGCAACACTGCCATCGTGTTCGACCAGCTCAAGCTCGATGAGGAGGCCGCAAAGCGCGGCATCTCCGTGATCCCCGACTGCGGCCTCGCGCCCGGCATGGTCAATATCCTCGCCGGCAAGGGCATCGACAGCCTGGATCGCGCCGATTCCGTGAAGATCCGGGTGGGAGGGCTCCCGCAGAACCCGGAGCCGCCGCTCAACTACCAGATCGTGTACTCCATCGAGGGCGTGCTCGACTACTACACGACGAAGTCGTGGATCGTGCGTGACGGCAAGCCGCTGGAAGTGGATGCGCTGAGCGAGATCGAGCCCGTGAAGTTCGATGAGCCGGTCGGCACGCTGGAGGCGTTCCATACGGCGGGCGGACTCTCGACCATGCCGTGGAACTGGGAAGGCCGCATCCGCTCCATGGAGTACAAGACGCTGCGCTACCCCGGTCACGCGGACATCATGCGTGCGATTCGTGATCTCGGGCTCCTCGAGCTCGAGCCCGTGAACGTGAAGGGTACGAACGTCGTGCCACGCGACGTCTTCATCGCCATCACCGAGCCGCGCCTGAAGAAGCCTGCAGCGCCGGACCTCGTCGCACTGCGTGTGGAAGTCGAGGGCGAAAAGGACGGCAAGCCGCACCGCGTGCAGTGGGACCTCGTCGACCGCATGGACGAGGCGCACGGCATCAGCGCCATGGAGCGCACGACGGGGTTCTCCCTCTCGATCACCGGCCAGACCCAGGTGCGCGGCCTCACACGCGCCAAGGGGGTGAAGACCCCGGACGTCGCCATGCCCGCGGATCATTACATCACGGAGCTGCGCAGGCGCGGCATCGAGATCCGGCAGATCGCGTAGCAACGGATCCGTTCGAGCGAGAGGGTTCAAGCAACAGCTGTAACCACAGAGGACACCGAGATGCTCTCCGTGTACTCCGTGGTAGAAATCCGTATGGTCCGCGGTGAAAAGGGGGTGGCTGGCTGCCCGGCGAGGATCCTGGCCCGTGGAGTGCGGTACCACGAACGCATGCCGCGGCTCCGCCTGATTCCCCTGATTGCCGGCACCCTGCTCGCCGGCGCGATGGCCGGTCCCGCTTCCGGACAGGAGCAGGACGTCGCCAGGGGCTCGTACCCATTCTTTCAGCGCAACCTGACGATCGCCGTCAACGCCGCGGTGCCGGGGGAGCTGCAGATCGTGCGTGCGCGCGCGGCACGCGTCGACATCGCGGCGCTTGCGTCGCCGGGCGTCGCAAGCTTTGCCCTGGGAGGCTGGCGCGGCGATGAGCTGGTCCTGACCGCCGCCGGCGCGCAGCGCGCCGTCTTCATCGTCACGGTGCCGGAGCGTGTGTACGTCTCGGTGAAAGCACCGGGCGCCAGCCGCTCACTCGGCGCGTTCACCCCGATACAGACGATCCAGTGGGGGAGCGAGGCAGAGGCGACTCCAGCGGCACGACCGTCACCTCCGGCACCGCCAGTCTCGCCCAGAGCCGACGGGTACTACCCGGTGTACGGCGCCAGTACCGTCCCGACGTCGGTGCATATTCCGTCGCTGGCTGCCGTGGAACGGATCGACGTGCACATGCGCGGAAGCTCATTCCGCCTCGCCGCCACGCGTCCGCTCCAGGTCACGGCGGGACAGGCGGATCCTCTCGTGATTGCCCTCGCCGGCGAACCGCTCGACCTGCGGTTCGAGCTGCCAGCCGACACCCGCAGCTTCCAGATCATCGCCAACGGGGACGTGGTACTCTCCGTCCGCGATGGGCGGGTCACCCGGTACTGCACTCCCGCAATTGCGCAGGATCTCGGCGCCGACGGCGTCCTCGTGACGCTCACCCCGCTGCGCGGACGCCTGGATTGCGGAGCCGAGACGCGCCAGGCGGCGACCTCCCGGTAGGCCAGGCGCGCGACCCCAGCACCGGCCGCGACGTTCCGGGCGCGCGACGCCTGGCACGGCACGCGACGACAACCAGCCCCAGGCCCTCCGTTCGATCCATCACGTCCGGATGGCGTCGCCCTGTCACATTCCCTAAATTCAATCCGTCCTTGAACAGTACGGGGCGCGCGTCGAGGCCGCTCGGGGCAGGTTGCGGCCGGCAATAATATGTTGTCGCGCAATGACTTCACCCCCTTGAGGCGACAGCCTGGCGGGGTTATATTTAATCGTCATTGAAATGGTCGGTCGCGCCGTGGCGCGGGTGGCCCATACGGGACATGAGGACGGCCACCGAGGTGGGCGTCTGTTCCCCAGGAAAGGAGTTGCCGTGGTCAAGACCGCGAGCAAGAGCCAGGCGGTGGAGGGGCGCCGGGCGGTCCACCTTCCGGAGCTGAGCGACAGCGAGCTGGTCGCTGCGCACCTGGAAGGGCATCCGGGGGCGTTCACGGAGCTTTACGACCGGTATCGGGACCGGCTGGTTCATTTCATTGGTCGCAAGACGGGTGATCGGGACCGTGCGGAGGACCTGGTGCAGGAAGCGTTCATCCGGGTGACGCGGCACCTGCACCGCTTCGACCAGACGAAGAAGTTTTCGACGTGGATCTACACGATCTGCTCGAACCTGGCGAAGAACGAGCTGCGCAACCGTTCGCGCAGTCCGCTGGTGCTGTTCCAGAAGCTGACGACGCACTGGGAGCCGGATCACCGTCCGCTGCAGTTCGAGGACGGTCTGGCGCGCCCGGACGACCAGTACCGCAAGCGGTATCTGCAGCAGATCGTGGAGCAGACGGTGGAGGAGCTGCCGGAGCATCACAAGCTGGTGTTCCGCCTGCGTGAGCTCGAAGGCAAGAGCTACGAGGAGATCGCGGAGATCACTGGCGTAAACCTGGGCACGGTGAAGAGCCGGCTGCACCGGGCGCGCACGAGCTTCGCTGAGCTGATCGAGCCGCTGCTGAACTAGGCGATCGAGGTATTCTGCCCGAATATGCGGGGCCGACGAACGAGTCGGTCCCGCTTTTCTTTTGCACTGCTGCAACGCGCTCGTTACACTAGGGGCCGAAACCCGAAAGTGAGAGTATGGCGGGCGAACCGCTGATAATGTGCACGCCGGCCGAAGGTGTAGCGGAACGGATCGGGCGGGGCGATCGGGCGGCGTTCGAGGAGTTCTTTCGCGCCGAGTACGGGCGGCTGTGCAGTTTCCTGGCCGACCAGGTCGGCAGTGCGGCGGAGGCCGAGGAGCTTGCGCAGGACGTGCTGCTCCGGCTGTGGCGTGCGCGCGCGCAGCTGCGCCGGCACGATTCGCTGCGCTCCTACCTGTACCGATCGGCGCGCAACGCGGCGATCAACCATCGGCGGCGGGCGGCTCTCGAACGGCAGCATTCGGACATCACCCACATCCCGGTCTCCGCGAGTCCGCCAGCGGATGAGCGGCTCCGGCTGCGGCTTCTCGGCGAGGCGGCTGCGGCGGCGATCCGCGACCTGCCGGAACGCTGTCGCCTGATCTTCGACCTGAGCCGTCGCCAGCATCTGACCCACGCTGAAATTGCGGAAGTACTGAACATCTCCCCCCGCACGGTCGAAACGCAGATCGGGCGTGCATTGAAGCTGCTCCGCTACCGCCTGGCCCCGCTCCTCGACTAGTCAGCCTTCCGATTTCCGGCTCGATGTACGGGTAGGGCACGGCTCGCGTGTCTTCCTGTACGAGCTACACAACCTGACTCCGGTGAAGTGGAATGGACGAACGCGACGTCTGGCGGCTCATCGCACGGCTGCAGGCTGGCGAGGCGACGGCTTCGGAGGAAGCCGCGCTGCGGGAATGGTCGCGCGACCCGGCGAATGCGGAGCTGTTGCGGCAGGTGAAGCGGGTGTGGGAGGCAGGCGCGGTGAAGCAGCGCGACTGGGACGTGGACGCCGCGTGGGCTCGTGTGGCGGCGCGGCTGGACGAACCGGCACAGGCGCAGCCGACGCTGCGGATCGTGTCGCGGGATGACGCGCCCGCCACGCCGCGCCGGCGTCGTAGCAGCAGCCGCTGGCTGTATGCGGCGGGCGGGCTGCTGGCGGCGTCGTTGGCGCTGCTGCTGCTGGTGCGCGAGCCTGCGCCGTCGGGTCCTGTCCCGCTGGTGTTCGCGACGGATGCATCCGGTGGCGAGACGGCGCGGTTGCCGGACGGCACGCTGGTACGGCTCGGTCCCTCGAGCCGTCTGGTGGTCGCTGGTGAGCGCCGGGTGGAGCTGAGCGGACTCGCCTTTTTCGCCGTGGAGCACGATCCCGCGCGCCCGTTCGAGATCGTGCTGCCTGCGGGGGCGGTGCGCGTGCTGGGCACCCGTTTCGAGGTGCGCGCGACGGACGACAGCGCGCGCGTCTCCGTGATCGAAGGTCGCGTCGAGGTGAAGGGCGCGACGGAGGCGATCGAGCTGACATCGGGTGAGGCAACGGCAGTGGCACGGGGCGGCGAGCCGGTCCGTGCGGAGCGGGTCGTTCCGGAGGAAATCGCGTCCTGGATGGGCCGCACCCTGGTGTTCCAGCGGACGTCGCTCGCCGAGGCGGCTGCCGAAATCGAAACCATGTACGACGTGCAGGTGCGGGTTGCTCCTGCGCTGAGAGAGCGCACGCTGACGGCGCTGTTCACGGACGAGCCGCTGGACCGGCTGGTTCCGACGCTGTGCCGTGCAGTCGTGGCGCGCTGTACGGTGACCGACACACTCGTGATGGTGGAGGTACAGGAATGAGTCAGAGGAATCGCGCAGGCACGGGACTGCTGCGCCTGGTCGCACTCGCTGCAGTGGCGCTGGGAGCTGCGCGTCCCGCAGAGGCGCAGATGCCGGCGCAGATCTCGATGGCGCCGGAGTCGCTGCTGGATCGTCCGGCGCGGATCGACCTGGAAAACGTCACGCTGCCGTATGCGCTGCTGGAGCTGCAGCGCGGCTCGGGTGTGCCGCTCATCTACAGTCCGTCCCTGCTCGAATCGGAGGGGCCGATCTCGTGCGAGTGCGTGACGCTGACGGTGCGGCAGGCACTGGAGCGGATGCTGACGGGCACGCGTTTCCGTTTCGAGGATGTCGGTTCGCAGATCCTGATCGAGCGGCGGGCTGCGCCGCGAATCGATCGTCGAATGGAGAGTTCGGCGCCGCTGGTCACGAGCCCGGTCGCGCCTGCGGAACTCACGCGCGAGGGCGCGGTGCGGGCGCAGGAGAGCCTGTGGTCGAAGCTGACGGGCGGTGTCGGCGCGATGTTCACGCGCGGCGCTCCGGGCACAATCGTCGGGCGCGTTACCGACGAGGCGACGCAGGAGCCGCTCGCTTCCGTTCAGGTCTACGTGGTCGGCACGTCGCTCAACGCACTGACGGACGCGAGCGGCAGCTACGCGATCAGCGACGTCCCGGCCGGCCTGTACACGGTCGAGGCGCAGCGGATCGGGTACGCGAACGCGACGCGCGAGAATGTGAGCGTGCCGGACGGCGGCTCGGTGACGGTCAACCTGTCGATGAGCGTCACGGCGCTGACGCTGGACGAGATCGTCGCGACCGGTGTCGTGGATCCGACGTCGGCGCGTCGTGTTCCGTTCACGGTTGCGCGCGTGAGCGGCGAGGCGCTGCAGGTGCCGGTCGACAACGCCGTGAACTCGCTGCAGGGCAAGGTCGCGGGTGCCAGCATCGTGACGAGCCCGCAGCCGGGCGCCGGCGTGAACATCGTGCTGCGTGCGCCGACCAGCATCACGAAGTCGAATGCCCCGCTGATCGTGGTGGATGGTGTCATCCTCGCCAGCACGTTCGGCCGCTCGTCGGCGGACATCGATGCGCTCGACATCGAGAGCATCGAGATCGTGAAGGGCGCGGCGGCGGCGTCGCTGTACGGGTCGCGGGCGGCGAACGGCGTGATCCAGATCCGCACGCGGCGGGGCACGAACCTCGAGGAGGGCGACACCCGGATCACGGTTCGCTCGGAGTTCGGCCAGAACAGCCTGGCCGGGGACATGTCCCGTGCAGCGCACCACCACTACCTGGTGAACGCCGCAGGGCAGTACGTGGACGAAGAAGGCGCCGTAGTGGCGCGCGAGGATCGTGTGGAGCGCCCCGCAGCCGAGCGGTTCCTGGACCAGCCGTATCCCGGCGCGACGTATGACCACGTCGACCAGTTCTTCGATCCCGGCAGCTACTCGACGAACTCGGTCTCGATCGCGCAGAACGGCGCCTCGACGAACTTCTACGCATCGTACGCCCGCAGGAACATCGAGGGTGTCGTGCTCGAGCACGGCGGCTACGAGATGAACGACCTGCGGGTCAACCTGGATCACCGGCTGCGCTCCGACCTGGCATTCTCGTTGAGCGCCTATCACGCTCGCTCCGAGCGCGACGGACTCCCGGGCAACCTGTTCCTCGACCTCATCCAGACGGAGCCCGACTCCGACCTGCTGCAGCCGGATCCGGACGGCACGCCGTACATCTACCAGCCCGATCCGCTGGGCGTCACGGCGAACCCGCTGTACGCGCTCGCGGTCCAGGAAGAAACCGAGGAGCGTGCCCGCACGCTGGCGAGCGCGGACCTGCGCTACTCGCCCACCGGCTGGCTGAGCGTGGACGGCAACCTGAGCTACGACCGCTCGGACCGGCACACGTTCTTCTACTTCCCGCGCGGCAAGAAGACCAGCACGCAGAGCCTGGTCGGCGGCAACGTGGAGCGCGGCAGCGGCGAGACGACGGCGATCAACGGCTCGCTGAGCGCGAACCTGCGTCGCAGCTTCGGCGATCTGGCGACCCGCCTCACGCTGCGTGCGCTCATGGAGAGCGAGGACTACAGCTTCTTCTCGGCAACCGCGGCAAGCCTGTCGGCGGAGGGCGTTCCGGACCTGAACGCGGGTCTCATGCCGACGATCGGGGGGAACACGGAGGAGATCCGCTCGGAGGGCTACTTCGCGATCCTCGGCCTCGATTACGCGGGCAAGTACATCGTGGACGCGCTGGTGCGCCGCGACGGCAGCTCGCTCTTCGGGCCTGACGAGCGCTGGCAGACGTACTACCGCGGCAGCGCTGCCTGGCGCATGGCGGAGGAGGCCTGGTGGCCGCTGGAGCAGGTGAACGAGTTCAAGCTGCGCTACTCGATCGGCACGGCGGGCGGCCGCCCGTCGTACCTGAACCGCTACGAGACGTACAGTTTCGCTGCGGGCGGTGGGCTCACGAAGTCCACGCTCGGCAACCGCGAGCTGAAGCCGGAGCGCGCAACGGAGCAGGAGTTCGGCATCGACGCGATCCTGTTCGACCGCTTCTCGGTGCAGCTCAACTACGCGAAGGTGGTGACGGAGGACCAGCTCCTGCAGATCCCGCTGCCGGCGGCGTTCGGGTTCTCGTCGCAGTGGCAGAACGCGGGCACGGTCGAGGGCAACACGTGGGAAGCGACGATCGAAGCCCGCGTGCTGCAGAAGCCCGACCTGCAGTGGACCGTCGGCCTGATCGCCGACCGCTCGCGTCACGAGATCACCGAGTTCAACCGTCCCTGCTACCGCGATGGCGGTTCCAACCAGCTCTACCGCTGCGCGGGCGAGACGCTCGGCACGATGTACGGCAACCACTTCCTGCGCAGCGCTGACGAGCTGCCCGAGGGCGCGCCGGCCGACGAGTTCATGGTCAACGACGACGGCCTGCTCGTGTGGGTGGGCGCAGGTGGCGACTGGCGCAATCACCAGTGGGGCACGTCCGCCGAGTTCGGCGACATCACCTACGACTGGGGCACGCCGATCCGCCAGTATGACGAGACCGGCAACCCGGCAGTCGTGCGGATCGGTGATGGCAACCCCGACATGCACCTGGGCCTGAGCAGCAGCCTGACGTGGAAGGGACTCAACTTCTACGCGCTGTTCGACTCGCAGATCGGTGGCGACGTCTACAACCGGACCAACCAGCGGATGTACCAGTACTTCCGCAGCGGGGACACGGACCAGGCGGGCAAGCCGGAAGAGCTCAAGAAGACCACCGACTATTACACGGCACTGTACGGCGCGAACGTGATCAACGACTGGTTCATTGAGGACGCAACGTACCTGAAGCTGCGCGAGGCATCGCTGCGCTGGCAGGTGCCGACGTCGCTGCTCGATTCCGCACGCCTCGGCGTGATCGACGGACTGTCGGTGTTCCTGATCGGTCGCAACCTGCTGACGTTCTCGGATTACAAGGGCTTCGATCCGGAGATCGGCACCCCGCTCGAGCGGATCGACAGCTTCGACTATCCGCAGTACCGCACGGTCACGGCCGGCGTCGAGCTTCGCTTCTAGGAGAAGATAGAATGCGCAATCCAACGTTTCTGCTGCTCGCCGGCGCGCTCCTCCTGGGCGGATGCCAGGACCTGGACGTCGCGAATCCGAACCTGCCGGACCGCGACCGTGCGACGAGCAACCCGAGTGATGTGCAGGCGCTCATCTCGACACAGATGGTGCGCTTCTACCGGAACAACCAGTTCAACTACCCGAACGGTGCGCTGACCGCGATGGTCGACAACACCACGGGCGGGTTCCTCGACTACGCGGTCGTCGAACTCTCGTGGGAGCCGCGCGAGGCCTGGAACAACAGTCCGCTGAACGGTCGCCGCGCGGTGAACGACCAGCCGTGGTACGGCCTGTACGACGTCATCTCCAACGTCCATGACGGACTGCAGGCGATCGACGACGGGCTCGACATCGTGGTGGACGGGACGGACCACACGCCGCGCGCACGCGCCTTTGCGAAGCTCATGCAGGGGCTGTCGTACGGGTACCTCGGCCTGCTGTTCGACCAGGCGCTGATCGTCAACGAGTTCGACGACCTGGAGGAGAAGGACCTCACCGAGTTCGCGCCGTACCCGGTCGTGATCGACACGGCACTGTCCATGATTGACGAGGCAATCGCCATCATGGAGACCAACGATTTCGTGGTGCCGGGCAGCCCTGACTGGATCAACGGGCAGGAGATGACGAACGACGAGCTGGCGCAGCTCGCGAACTCCTACGCGGCCCGCTTTATCGCCAACTCCGCCCGCACGTGGGAGGAGCGCGCTGCCGTGGACTGGAACGAGGTCATCCGCCGCATTGATGCGGGCATCACGGAGGACTTTGCGCCGGTCGGCGTCCTGGAGTCGTGGGAGAGCGACTATCGCCGGCTGCTGGCGCGAGTGCGCACGCGCCCGGGCGACCACTGGCGCATGGACTACATCGCGCTCGGACCGGCCGACTCGACGGGCGGGTTCCAGGAGTGGATCGCAGCGGACTCGGAAGACCGCATGCCGTTCCAGATCGAGACGACCGACCGCCGCATCCACGGTGAGGAGCCCGACGACCTCGGCAAGTACTTCGGCTACAACCGCAACAACCTGTTCTCGTCGAGCCGCGGCACGTACCGGTTCTCCTGGTACTATTACCTGCGCTCGGGCCAGGGCGAGACCTGGTACCAGGGCCCGCAGCCGACAATGACCGTCGACGAGATGAACCTGCTCAAGGCGGAGGCGCTGATCCGCCTCGGCCGTGCGGAAGAGGCCGTCCCGCTCATCAACATCACGCGTGTGCAGAACGGTGAGCTGCCGCCGGTGACCATCGACGGGCCGCCGGAGGCATACGACTGCGTGCCGAAGCAGATGGACGGCGACTGCGGCAGCCTCTGGGACGCGTGGAAGCACGAAGTCCAGCTGGAGATGACCGGCGTCGAGGGTCAGCAGATCTACTACTGGCTGCGCGGCAACAACCAGATGCAGGAGGGGTCGCTGATTCATTTCCCGATCCCCGGCCGCGAGCTGGAGAACCTCGGCCTGGCGCTCTACACGTTCGGCGGAAACCAGGGCGGGGCTGCACCGGCGCCGCAGTACCACCGCTGCCCGGTGGACCTGCCGCGCTGCGAGTGAGCCGGATGACGAAGCGGTTCGACGATCACGTGTGGCGGCGCGACCTCGGTCGCGCCGTCATCGTCTCGGCTGCGCTGCTGGTCGGATGCGGCGGCGGCTCGAGCAGCACGGAACCGCCACCACCGCCTCCCGCGCCGCCGCCGGCGGATGAGCGGGTGCTGCCCGACACGATCGACGTCGGGGAGCTGCTCGAGCAGGTCAAGGCGGACATGCCGCGGCGCGACTCGGACGACTACCGGCCGCCGACGCCGGACCAGCGCATCGCGATGGTCGGGATCCTCGAGGACGCACGTGCCGGGCGCATCGTACGCGCCGATTCGCTCGCGGAGCTGTACGGCTACAACGTCGAGGCGGCGGTCGAGGCTGGACACGGCGACAGCGTGGTCGTGATGATCGAGCGTGCGCCGATCCAGCGCGGCTGGGGCACCTACATCGTCCGCAAGGGTGCGCGCGCCGCGGACGTGCACGTCAATCATCCGCTCTTCGACACCAACACGCCCGCTGTCGCCGCCGAGCTGTACGACGCGTGCCGCTGCCGGGCACTGCTCATGGCAGGGACACACCGCTATGCGAACGGCGGCGACGAATCCGACATGGCGCGAGCCACGGGAAGCGTCTTCCAGGGCGTGCACGAAGTACTCGCGGTGGACGCGGAGATGGTGGTGTCGGTGCACGGCTTTGCGCGCGACAACTACGACGAGCCGATCGGCTCGGCAGACGCCGTGCTCAGTCTCGGCGCCGATGCACAGGGCGCACTCGCGGCGAACGACGACGCGCGGGCGCTGCGAGACAGCCTGCGGAACGCAGGTTTCGTCGCGGGCCTGATCGCCGACGACGCCGACTACACGCAGCTCACGGGCTCGCCCAACCCGCAGGGACGCCACTCCAACGCCGAGTTCGGGCACGGGCGCTGGATCCACATCGAGCTGGCGCGTGAGGTTCGCACGGAGCAGGACGCGTACGAGCTGCTGACGGGCCTCGTCGCGGCATGGCTGGCGGACGTCGTATCCTGAGATCGCGACTCACCGGCTGACAACGACGCGCGGCGCCTTGCGCGCGCCCGCGCGTCGTATCATCCTGCGTCTGACCTTCCCGACAATACGGAGACTGTGATGAACGTGGTCGCCATCCGTTCCCGCGCCCTGTGCGTGCTTGCGCTGTTCGCGGCCCAGCCCGCCGCCGCCCAGCTCACGGAAACCGCAGAAGAAGCGGCGCTGCTCGAGGCCGAGGCGCGCTATGCGCAGCCGCCCGCTCCGATCGGCGAGTTCCTGCGTCGCGATCCCGGATACGCGGTGCTGAACGCACCTTCGCCGGATGGTCGCTACTTCCTGGTGCCGCAAGCGACGCAGCTCTCGACGCTGGAGCTGATGTCGAAGCCGACCTACCGGCTCGCAGAGCTCGAAGTTCGTCCGGCGACGGACAGGCTGTGGCACCTGGACACGTTCGGCATCAACGGCCTGCGCATCTACGACCTGCAGGCGCGTCGCTATCGAGAGGTGTCGTTGCCGGCGAACACGTTCATCAGCGACCCGGTCTGGTCACCCGACGGTGGACGGGTGGCGTTCCTGGCACACCTGCCGACCGGCACTGAAGTCTGGACTGCGGATCCGGCCAACGGCCGTGCCTCAAGACTGAGCCGTGCGCGCGTGCTCGCCACGCTGGGCACGGAGTCGCACGTCAACATCTCGCCCGAAGTCGACATGCGACCCTCGCGCATGCTGCAGTGGACACCGGATGGCAGCGTGCTCACCCTGGTCGTGCCGCGCGATCGCGGTGCCGAGCCAGCACGCGACCCGGTGCCGGACGGGCCCGTCGTGCGCATCACCCGTCCCGAGCCGACGGTCACGCGGACGTTCCCGAACCTGCTGCGCGACAACCATGACGCAGCACTGTTCGAACACTACACGCGCGCGCAGCTCGTCGAGATCACGCGCGGCGGCGACGTGCGGCCGCTCGGAGAGGCCCGCATGTACGAGTCGATCCAGCTGAGCCCCGACGGTGAGTACATCCTGGCCACGTTCGTGGAGCGCCCGTTCTCGTTCATCACGAGCTATCGCGGCTTTCCGCGACGCACGGTGGTGCTCGATCGCCGCGGCGCCGTCGTGGCAACGCTCGCCGAGCAGGACCTGCGCGAGGCGGGGTTCGGCGGCAACGGCGGCCTGCGCGACCTGGCGTGGCGACCCGACGATGCCTTGCTGACCTGGATCGCGCGTGACGACGGCGAAGACAGGATCATGATGGTCGACGCGCCGTTCGATACCGCGGATGCGAACGTCATCGCGACGAGCGATGACAACATGCGTGACGTCGTCTTCAGCGTCGATGGCGCGCACGTGTTCGCAACAGTGTCACGCAACGGCCGGCAGGCCGTCGCACACTGGGACCTGCGCGCCGACTCGGCGGAGCGGTCGCTGCTCACCGGCTGGGTGCACAACGACAGCATCTTCGAGCTGCCGGGGGAGCTGTGGACCGTCGCAACGCCGAACGGAATCGAGCACGCTCTGATGTCGAGCGGCGGCGATGCCGTCTACCTGCGCGGCGATGGCCTGGCCGCTGATTTTCGTCCGCAGCCGTTCGTCGACCGCGTCACGCTCGGTGACACGACACCCGCGCGCGTGTTCGAGGGTGCAAAGAACACCTTCGACCAGCCGCTCGTCGCGCTGGACCCCGACCTCACGCGCATGGTCGTGATGCGCGAGTCGCAGACGCTCTACCCCGACAGCTACCTGTGGGAGCGCGGCGGCAGCTTCACGAAACTCACGGCAAACGAGAACCCGTTCCCCGAGCTTGCAAACGCAAGGCGCATCGACTTTTCGTTCCAGCGACAGGACGGCCTCGAGGTGCAGGGGCGCGTATCGCTGCCGGTCGGCTACCGTGAGGGGGAGCGGGTGCCGGCGATCTTCTGGACGTATCCGCGCGAGTACGAGGAGCCGGAGGAGTACACGCGGGCGGCGATCCGGTCGCGCAATCACAATGCATTTCCCCACATGACCTGGCTGCGCTGGTCCGACCTGTGGCTCACGCAGGGCTATGCACTCGTCTACCCCGACATCCCGATCATCGGCGAGAACTACAACGACACCTATATCGCGAACATGGTGAGCGCGATGTACGGTGCCATGCGGGCGGTCGACGGGCTGGACGTGATCGACATGGACCGCATCGGTCACGGCGGCCACAGCTACGGTGCATTCGCAACCGCCAACCTGCTCGCGCATACCCCGTACTTCAAAGCCGGCATCGCGGGTGACGGTGCATACAACCGCTCACTGACGCCGACCGGCTTCCAGGCGGAGCGCCGCGACATCTGGTCCGCGCCCGACACCTACATCGAGATGTCGCCGTTCTTCAAGGTCGACCAGATCGAGGCACCGCTGCTCATGTATCACGGCGGCGACGACAACAACACCGGCACGTGGCCGATGCAGTCGGAGCGATTCCTCCACGCACTGACGAGCAAGGGCAAGACCGCTGCGCTGTACGTGTACCCGTACGAGTCGCACACGCCGCGCGCGCTGGAGAACAAGCTGGACCTGTGGGCACGGTGGATCGGCTGGTTCGATCGCTACGTCAAGGGTGCCGCTGGAGATGTCACGGCGCAGTAGCTTTCTTTATTCAGCACGGAGGACACAGAGGGCGCAGAGTTTTCACGCGGAGGTCACAGCGGACACCGAGTCGGGGTCGCCGTGCTGCGTCCGCTTCGTCGCATACCGAGGCATCCATAATTTGTAGTTGGTTCTTCGCGCCGCGCCGGTGACGAACTGCTGGTCACGGTACCGGCCGCGAAGCGCACTACAAAGAAGGATGTGGCGCTGCGAAGAAGAAACGCATGACGACGTATCCGACTCAGTGTCCGCTGTGACCTCTGTGTGAAAAAACTCTGTGCCCTCGGTGTCCTCAGTGGTAAAAAACCGTCAGGACGATGCCACCCGCAGGCCGACAGCAAGTGCGAACTCCGCGTACCGCTGCAGCCCGCTGAAGGGGAAGTCGGGATGGTAATGGTCGCCGGCCTGGTGGTAGCGGTCCCAGCGGCGGCGCAGGGCGTCGCGCTGCTCGGGGGACGTGTTCTCCCACACGTCGCCGGGTATGATGAACGCGGCCGGCACGCCGCGCTGGAGGAATGGCCAGTAATCGGAGTTGGGTGATGCCGCGCCCAGCTGCACGGTCCAGCCGCGCTCGCGGGCGACTTCCTCGATTACGGGAGCCAGCGGGTTGTTCTCACCGAGAGCGATGCGCCAGCTCACGGGAGGCGCGGGCGGGGCGCCTGCATCCAGGTTGATCAGCGCACGCATGTTCTCGAGCGGTACGGGTGGGTCGGCTGCGAAGTAGGATGCGCCCAGCAGGCCGCGCTCTTCACCCGTGAGGAAGACGAACAGCACGGAGCGGGCGGGCGGATCGTCGCGCAGCGCCTCCGCGATCGACAGCAGCATTGCGACTCCGGCGGAGTTGTCGGAGAAGCCGTTGTAGATCGAATCACCGGACGCGTCCGGCACGCTGATGCCGAGGTGATCGTAGTGCGCGGTGTAGACGACGTACTCGTTGCGGCGCGCAGGGTCACTGCCGGGTAGGACCCCTGCCAGGTTGGCGACGGGCAGCGCCCGCTCCATCACCTCGATGTCAGCACGGATCGAACGGCCGACCGCCACCGCACGTTCGGTCATCTCCGGCGCGCCTGCCAGCAGGGCGTTCGTGAGCTCCGGGCCGGCGATGATGACGGGCAACGCAGGCTGCCAGACGGGGTCCTGCACGCTGGCCGCAACGAAATAGCGCGTATCCCCTCTGCTCCGAACGTACAGGTCGTACTGCCCGGCGTCGGGAACCAGCAGGACGACACCGGTAACGCCCGCCTCGATCCACGAGGGCACGAGCCCCAGCGCCTCCGCACCGAGCGGCCCGCGCACCGCGATCACCCGTCCGCGAAGATCGGCACCGCTCAGTGCATCCGCGGCTTCGGCCGGTGAGCCGGCGAACAGGACGTCGCCTGCGAAGTCGCGAAATGCGGCGGCCCCGCCGGTGTTCAGGACGAAGTGCTGGTCATGCCGGAACGCGGTGCTGTCACCGGTGGCGTCACGGAGCATGAGATGGGTCGAGGGCTGCACGCGCGCGGCACGCAGCGGCACCGGGAGGCGGTAGCCGCCATCGGGCGCCGCGCCGTCCAGGCCAAGCCGCTCCAGCTCGCTCGCAATGTATGCGGCGGCGACGCGCTCGCCTCGGGTCCCGGTACCACGCCCCTCGAGCGCGTCGTCGGACAGGAACCTGGTGTGGGCACGAAGCGAGAGTGTGTCGATGACCGGTGCGGCCGGCGCAGAAGTCTGCGCCAGGCCCGGCATCGCCGTCGCGAGCAGCGTCGCAGCAACGAGTAGTGATCGCATCAGGCATCCATGAACGAGGAAGGCCGCCCGCCAGGGGCGGACGGCCCTGCAACATACAGCACCGGCGTGGTCACGTTCCGCGCTGCCGGAAGCACCCGCACTCAGCTGCCGAGCACCTTGTCGGCATAGCCGTTGTCCGGATTGCCTCCGCGCTTGAGAACCTTGTCGACCGTGCCGGGACCGCGGTTGTACGCGAGCAGCGCGAGCTTCACGTTGCCCTTGTACTTCTCGATCATCTGATCGAGGTAGCGGAAGCCGAGGCGCAGGTTGGTGTGCCGGTCGTACAGGTCCTTCGACGTCGTGCCGGGCTCCAGCCACGCGGCGGTACGCGGCATCACCTGTGTCAGACCCAGCGCACCGACATGGCTCCTGGCGTCCTCGCGGAACGTGCTTTCCGTCTTGACGAGGCCGAACGCAACGTCCGGGTCGATGCCTTCCGCACGGGCGGCGTCGTAGATGTCTTCCGCCATGTCCCGGGCGATGCCGAACTCCGCAACGTTCGCCTGTACGATGCGCTCGCGCTCCTGCACCTCGCGCTCATTCTCGACGCGCTCGGCGAGGGCTTCCTCGACGTCCTCCGCGGGCATGGCCGTGCGGCTTGCCGATTGATCGCCCGGTTCGGGCTCCTCGGACGGGGAACCGGGAGCATCCATTGCGGCGACCATCGGCAAGGCCGCGCCGGCCAGACCCACGCCAATAATGGGCTGTCGAAAGCGCTTGAGGAAACCCGCCGGCCGGTTGCGTGGAACACCCGGGCTGCGCCGGCGATCGAGGGCGCGACGCTCGGTCCCGCCGTTCGTCGGCTCGGAACCAACGCACTCGCCGCTGCCCGCCGCGGCCGCAGGCGGGGCACTGCCCGGCGCCGGCGCAGCCACGTCGCCGGTTGCGGGATCAGCCGGAGGTAACGGCCGAGTGCCCTGCTGCCGAAGCTCCCTGCGGTCCAGCCCCAGCTCGTTCCGCCGTTCGAGCGCGGGCCGCCGGTCCGCCGGCCGGACGTACGGATCGACCGGAACCCAGATCATGTGGTCCGACTCGCGTCGTCGATCGTTTTCCACCGCGCTGCTCCTTTCGGCATAAAACGTTGTGCCGCTTGTACTTCTGCCAGAAAGGGCGCATCATCCGTGCCGCTGGCCCAGCGTCGGGGCGCCGCGCGGCCGTCAGGGCCCATCGCACCGGAGCCGTGCCAGGGTTCCGCTGCCCTGCCCCTCCCCGACCACGATCGTGGTGCCGTCGGCATCCAGCGCCACTCCCTCCCCCTGCTGTTCGGCGAGGAAGCGGATGTCGATGGGCGGCCCGGCCACTGCCAGGGAGTCGCCCGTCCACTCGTAGACGTGCAGTGCACTGTAGCTCCGCAGCACCACCCGCTGCCCGGACGCGCTGCCACCGGTGATCTGCTGCGGTACCTGTACGAGGCCTTCCGTGAGATTCTGCACGTGTTCGAGTGTGCGCACGGAGTCGGGGGAAAGCGGAGCGGGGTAGCGGTAAACCGAGACGGCACGGTTCCGGCCCTTTGTCACGACGAGCACTGACCCGTCTCCCGTCACGGCCAGCGCTTCTGCGTCGGAGGGCCCGTCGGGGTAGCGGATCCGGAAGCGCTCGATGGCGGACGCGCCCTCCACACCGTCGGGTGGCACGGGGACGCGCAGGATCACGCCATGCGCTCGCTCGTGCAGGTTGTCGCCGATGTCGCCGATATAGAAGCATTCACCCGCCGGGCACGCACCGATCGCCAGGTCTTCCCAGTCCTGCACGCGCACGCCCGGGACGCGCAGCTCCTGCACGATGCGGCCGTCGTCGTCCACCTGGAACAGCAGCGGCTCGCCGGAATCTGCGTGCGCCCAGGTGCGTCCCGCGCCGTCCACGGCGACGCCACTGGCTTCCCGCAACGCGGCGGGCAACCGGGCCGAGGCGACGACCTGGCACTCCGGCGCCCCGCCTGCACATGCTGCCAGCCCGAGCACGAGCAGCGAGGTTGCACGTGCGCGGGAACAGGACAGATTGCGGTGCGCAAAGAGATCGGTACTCAAGGGAGCAGCATGACGGAACGGGATCGGATCGGCGTACTCTTCGTATGTCTGGGCAACATATGTCGTTCTCCGCTGGCAAAATCGGTGTTCCGCCAGGTCGTTCGTGAAGCCGGCGTGGACGCCCGTTTCGACGTCGACGCAGCCGGCACGTCCGCCTACCACATTGGCGACGGGCCGGACGCACGCACCGTCGCGACCGCCCGGGTGCGCGGTCTCGATGTGGAGCACACTGCACGGCAGCTTCATGCCACGGATTTCGAGCGCTTCCACTACATCGTGGTCATGGACCGCGAGAATCTGCGCAACACGGAGCGCGTCCGCGACCGTGCCGGTCACGAGCGCGACGTCCTGCTGCTGCGCAGCTTCGACCCGCGCGCGGCCGGCGCGGACGAGGTGCCCGATCCGTGGTTCGGGGGCGAGGAGGGTTTCGTGGAAGTGCAGGACATGATCGAGCGGAGCTGTCGTGCTCTGTTCGAGCACATCCGGGAGCAGCATGGGCTGTGATTTTTGCGACGCGGGTGGCGTCGGCGGCGGGACGTCGTTATAGTTGGAGCACTCCCCGAAAAAACCAGTCTGTAGACTCCAGCATCGTCGCTTCGCATGAGCAAGCCCGTAACGGCAACCCCTGTTGTCTCCGTCGTCCTGTTTGTCGCTGCCGTTCTGTTCAGCGCGCTGCCGGCCGCCTCTGCTGCCGGTGTCCCGGCATCATCGGTACCGGCCGACACCGGCGACGCCAGGGTGCGCCGCGATGTCGCCGTGCTGGGCACACCGGTGGACATAACGCCTGCCGTGGACGCGCGTGAGGTCGCGACGGCTTCGGCGCTGAATGCGCTGGCGCGGGTCGCGGGCCGCACGAGCCGGCCGGGAGCGCTGCGCACCGC
Organism: Longimicrobiales bacterium; assembly: GCA_035764935.1. Classification (NCBI taxonomy): domain Bacteria; kingdom Pseudomonadati; phylum Gemmatimonadota; class Longimicrobiia; order Longimicrobiales; species Longimicrobiales bacterium. The sequence goes on from DASTYK010000129.1 coordinate 29,734, forward strand.
GTTCCAGGCGTACTACAACCACCGTGCGGCGCATCCGGACGAAATAGCCAATCCGTACCTGTACTTCGTCGACTTCGGGCTGGACAATGCCACGCCGCGCGGCTGGGTGTTCGACATGGAGCGACTGGAGCTGGTCGACGGCCCCTTTCCGGTGGCACACGGCCGCGGCTCGCTGAAGCAGCGCAACGGCGTGCCGAGCCGGTTCTCGAACCGTCCGGGCAGCTACCAGTCGTCGCTGGGGCTGTATGTCGCACAGGAGACGTACACGTTCAGGGGCACGGCGGGCGGTGCACGGTACTCGTCGATCGGGCTGCGGATGCGCGGCGAGTCCGGCGACTTCAACGACGCAGCGCGCCGGCGCGGCATCGTGGCCCACGGCGCCCCGTACGTCACGGCGAGTGCGGCCGGCCGGAGCGAGGGCTGCCCCGCGATGGAGCAGCACCGGGCGCGTCGTCTGCTGCCGCTCCTCGCGAACGGTGGCATCGTCTTCATCTACTCACCCAACGACGCGCGCTGGCTCGGCCAGGATCCCTGGGTCAACGCGGACTGATTCGCGGCTCGGCGGATGGGCGCAGCGGGTGAGATTCCCGATCGCGTTGCACGCCAGGTCGCGGGCGTTCTCGGCGTCGAGCCGGGTTCGCTGCGCACAGCCGGATTGAGTGGCGGCTGCATCAATCCCGCAGCGCGCGTGCAATCGGAAGCCGACGTCGTCTTCGTGAAGTGGGCGACGGCGCACACACCTCCCGATCAGTTCGAACGTGAAGCCGACGCGCTGCGCCTCATCGAAGCGGCGCGGGCGGTGCGGGTTCCGCGTGTTCACGCAGTGTCCAGCGACGCACTCGTCCTGGAATGGATCGAGCCGGGACGCGTCGCCGGGAAATCGTGGGCCGAGCTCGGCAGCGCGCTGGCGCGTCTGCATCGCAACACGGCGCCTGCATTCGGTGCCTCGAAGGACAACTACATCGGTCCACTGCCCCAGCGCAACGGATGGCTGGACGGCTGGGTGGAGTTCTACCGTGAGCGGCGCGTCCGTCCACAGCTGGAGCGCGCGCTCGCAGCCGCTGCGTTCGACACGAGCGAGCGGCACCTGCTGGCCCGCTTCGTCGATTCTCTCGACACCATCCTGGCCGACGCCGCCCCGGGCGGCGCATCGCTGCTGCACGGCGATCTGTGGAGCGGCAATGCGCACCCGTCCGCGCACGGCGACGTTGTCCTGCTCGATCCCGCATCATACCACGGCGATCGCGAAGTCGATCTCGCGATGGCGGAGCTGTTCGGAGGCTTCCCCCGTGCGTTCTACGATGCCTACGAGGAGGCGTGGCCCACGCCGGCAGGAAGCAGCCGCCGGCGATCAGCGTACCGCGTCTACTACCTGCTCGTGCACGTGAACCTGTTCGGCGCAGGCTATGTGCGCGGCACCATGGACGCGGTGCGGGCAAGCCTGCACGGTTGACGGTGCACCGCGCCGCTGCGCGAACGTAGCGACGTGTTACGGCGGATACCGCACCGGAAAATCAGAGGGGCCCGGCAAAGAGCCGGGCCCCTCGTCACGTTCACGTGCCGCGTGCTGTGCTGTTCAGGAGGCGCCCGGCTGTGGCAGCAGGGCGAGCAGCACTTCGGGCAATGCGGAGAGCACCAGCACGCAGATGGCAATGAGGATCCCGCGCGAGCGCGGCACGCGGTAGATCGTGCTGATGCCGATCGCCCAGAGTGCCGCCTGCCACAGCGCGAAGAGATCGACGCGGGCGAGCAGCGGCACGAGCGTGCGCGGGATCCCCTCGCTGCCGGTGAAGCGCAGCACGCCGAACGAGATGGCGCTCATCAGGTCCGCACCCGGATCGGCGCCCGTCAGCATGAGAATGATGCCGCCCAGGATCTGGCCGATGATCGCGATCCATGCGGCGAGCACCGCGATCAGCAGAGCGCGGCTGTAGATGATGCGCACGTCGAACAGGCGACCGAAGGCCCAGAGCAGGAGCGCGGTCCACGCGAGGATCAGCAGCATGCCGATGGGCGCGAAGACGGCGCCCACGATGCGGAAGATCGTGCCGTACTGCTGCATCGCCTGGGCGGCCTGCGGATTCGCAGCGGCCTGCGCGTCCATGACCATGCCGGTGACCGGCAGCAGGACGATGTAGGCGAGGACGCTGCCCAGCACGATCATGGTAATGGGTATGCCGAGCGATGCGGTGCGCCGGCGGTCGAAGAGCTCGACGGGCGAGATCACGGCGTCGATCGGGTCCTCCCACCAGGATGCGGGCTCCGCGACCTTCACTTCCTGCTCACTGGTCATTTCGGTCTTCCGGCAGCAGTGGCGGCGAGGGCGCTCCCCATGCGGCGGATCGCCTCGCCGATATCGGATTCGGGAGCAGCAAGCGACAGGCGGATGAAGCGGTCGTCGCCGAACGCGGCACCCGGCACGGCTGCGACGCCCGTCTCCTCGAGGAGCCGGCGGCACAGTGCAATGGAATCGCGGGCCTGCCCGTCGTAGAACCGGTCGACGCGAACGAACGCGTAGAACGCGCCATCGGGCGGCAGCACGTCCGCGCCGGGCAGGTGCGCCGCGAGCATCTCGAGCGCCTTTGCGCGCCGGCGGCGGAAGACGTTCACCATCGCGCGCACGGCGTGCTCGACGCGTGGCTCGTCACGATACGCTGCGAGTGCCGCGTACTGCGATGGCGTCGCGATGTTGGACGTGATGTGGCTCTGCATTGCCGCCATCGCGGATGCGAGGGGCCGTGTGGAGTAGCTGTAGCCGACCCGCCAGCCGGTCATGGCGAACGCCTTGGATGCGCCGTCCACCACGACGACGTGGTCGTCGATGTCGGTGACGTCCAGCACGCTGGCTGCGCGCTCCTGCGCGAAGCAGACGCGGCCGTAGATCTCGTCGGAGATGACCACGGCATCATTGCGGCGCGCCCATTCGACCAGGGCCGACACCTCCTCTGCGGAGTACACCGCGCCGGTCGGGTTTCCTGGTGAGTTGAGGATCAGCCCGCGCGTGTGCGGGGTGCGGGCGGCGTCCAGCATGTCGGGCGTGACCTTGAAACCCTGCTCCATGGTCGTGTTCACCACGACAGGGGTTGCCCGCGAAAGCGAGATCAGGTCGGGGTAGCTGGTCCAGTACGGCGCCGGCAGCAGTACCTCGTCGCCCGGGCCGAACAGCGAAAAGCACGCGTTGAAGAGTGCCTGCTTGGCCCCGTTGGAGACGACGATGCCCGCGGGATCGACGACGGCACCGGTGAGGCGGCTCATCGATGCCGCGATCGCCTCGCGCAGCTCGGGCAGACCCGCTACGGGCGTGTAGTGGGTGAAGCCCTGGACAATGGCCGCGATGCCTGCCTGGGCGGCAAAATCCGGGGTGCGGAAATCGGGCTCACCGACGCTGAGGTCGAGGATGTCACGACCCTCGGCGCGAAGCTCCCGACAGAGCGTCGCGACCGCGATCGTTGCGGAGGGCTGGAGCGTGCTGACGTTGGGGCTCAGACGCATGCGCATCGTTGTTGGGGGACAGGCCAGCGGCCAATATGCCGGCTCGTCGGAAACGCGACAAGCGCGGCATGGCGCGCGCCGTGCAACACCCAGTCTTGCCCCTGTCATGGGGTACGCCGAGATTACGCGGCCAGTCAAGGAGCAGAGAAGATGACGGAACCGGCCGGCGGCTCGAGCGCCGACCTGATCGTTTATGCCGACTACGTGTGCCCCTTCTGCTACCTCGGCGAGGTGGCGATAGCGCCGCTCCGCGAGGAAGGCGTGCGCATCGAGAACCGGCCATTCGAGCTGCGCCCCGCGCCGACGCCGTTGCCGGACATGGACGAGCCGCGGTACCGCGACAGCTGGGAGCAGAGCGTACTGCCGCTGGCAGCGGCGCTCGGCGCGCCGGCAATGAAGCGGCCAACGGTCTCGACGCGTACGCGCAAGGCGCACGAGGCCGCCGCGTTCGCGCGCGAGCACGGCGCCGGAGATGCCATGCACCGCGCGATCTACGAGGCGTACTTCCTCGAGCAGCGCGACATCGGCCGTGTCGATGTGCTGGTCGAGATCGGCGCGTCGGTCGGCCTCGATCGCATGGCACTCAAGATCGCGCTCGACATCGACCGCTACACCGATGAGGTCGTGGCGCATGAGGTGGAGGCAGCACGCATCGGCATCACGGCCGTGCCGGCCCACCTCGCGGCCGGCGCGGATGGCAGGTATCGACTGATGATGGGCGTGCGCCCGACGGACGACGTGCGCGCGCTCCTTGCCGCGGGCAGTCTGGCCCGCGATTCCGGAGACGACGAATGAAGTACGTACGAATGACATCGGCGCCGATCCGCCAGGCGCTCGACCTGGCGCGCGAGATCCTCAAGGAACGACTGCCGCTGGAGGAGGTCGCGAGCGACGCCCACTCGGTCACACTGAGTGGCGGCGACGGCACCGTGAAGATCCACGCGCACCGGCACGGCCTCGACACCCAGCTGGACGTGAGCACGGATCAGCTGCGCACGTCGCGGCTCGACAACGAAGTGCAGTACTGGCTCACGATGCTGCCGTACCAGCCGGGTGAGCTGCGCGGCCGCGGTTCGGCACTGCCGGCCGGGCTGTCGCGCCAGGGTGGCACGTGAGTGAGGGACTGAGCGAGCTTGGCCTGCGGGCGGAGCTGGTCGCGGCCGTTGCCGAGCGCGGCTTCGATGCACCGTCCGCACTCCAGCGGTCGGCGATCCCGGTGCTCCGCCGGGGCGGCAACGCCGTGCTCCACGCCTCCTATGGCTCCGGCCTGACCGGAGCCTACGGCCTCGCCCTGCTCGACCGGCTGGCCGATGCAGGTGACGCTGCGGGACCCCAGGTGCTGATCGTCACGCCAACGGGGGCGCGTGCCGCTTCCGCTGCCGACGAGATTGCCGCGCTCGCGGGCACACTGCAGCTGCGTATCGCCGCGCTGGCACCCGGCTGGCGCGACGCGGAATCGGCCAACGTCGTCACCGGCTCACTGCAGAACGTCGCGGGCGCGATCGGTCGCTCGGCACTCAAGCTGGAGTCGGTGCAGGCGATCGTGCTGGAATCGCTGTCGACCCTGCTGGAGGAAGGCGGCGCGGAGCTGGACGCGATCATGACCGCGGTGCCGCGCGACGCACAGCGCGTGATCACCACTGCCACATACGACAGCGGCGTCGAGCGCTTCGTCGAGCAGCATGCCCGGCGGGCGATCCGCATTCCGGCCCGCGCCGCGGACCGCGCGGCGACCGCTGCGGCTGAGCCGGCCGGCGAGGTCCATTACCTGGTCGTCCCGGAGTTCGGCAAGGACGACGCGCTCGCTCGGCTCCTCGTCCGTTCGAGTGGCGAGGACGTCCTGGTTACGACGCGTTCGGCGCGACGCGCCGAGCTCGTGCGCGGACTGCTCGCAGCGCGGGGATACGACACCGCCCGGATCGAGACGCTGCGCGTCGAGAGCGCGATCGAGGCACCGCCGCGCGGCGCGCGCGTGATCGCCTACGACGCGCCCATGGATGCCGCGACGCTGACGCACCTGCATACCGGCTCGGGCATCGTACTGGTCACACCCGGCGAGCTGGCGCACCTGCGGCTGCTGGCGGCGGAAGCGAACGTGACGCTGCGCGCCGAAAAGGCCCGTGCCGGCGATCGCGACGTCGGTTCCGCGTTCCGCGCCGAGATCCGCAGGGCGTTGCAGGAGCGTGATCTCGACGCACAGCTGCTGCTGCTCGAGCCGCTGTTCGAGGAACACTCCGCGGCCGAGGTCGCCGCGGCACTCAGCTCGTTGCTGCGCGAGCGCAGGGCGGGTGCACCCGCCGTCGAGCGCCGGGCGCCTGCCGGCACCGTCGAGGAGGCCAGCGGCTCCGCCGGCGCGCCCTCGACATTCACCCGGCTGTTCTTCTCGATCGGCTCACGCGACGGAATCCGCCCGGGCGACCTGGTGGGCGCGATCACAGGGGAAGCGAACGTCACGGGCGCGCAGGTCGGACGCATCGAGATGCGCGACACGTTCTCGGTCGTCGAAGTCGCGGCGGACGCCGCCGAGCGGGTGATCAAGGCGCTGAACGGCACGACCATGCGTACCCGCGCCCTGCGCGTCGATTACGACCGGCGCGGCAGCGCGCCAGCCGGCCGTGAGCGGCCCGCCGGTGGACGCGAGCGTGGCCGGCCACAACACGCCGCGGGGGATCGGCCGAGGCGACCGCGGCCGCCGCGGGATCGGGAGTAGGAGCGGTCGTTTTTACCACTGAGAGCACAGAGGGCACGGAGGGCACGGACGGCGTCGATGCTTCCGTGGTGGTCGGCAGCTTTCGAGGCTGTGCTCGATGCAGGAACGGCGATTCACCGCAGAGACGCGAAGGGCGCTGAGGACCCCTGCAAGGCCTGACGGCACGCGTTCACCTGTTGCGGCAGAAGTTCGGAGCAATTGCGAACGTGAACAACAGTTTTTCTGTTGTGCTCTCCGCGATCTCAGCGCCTCAGCGGTGAACATCATCCGTTCATGTTTGCGAGCCGTGACATGAACCGACTCTGCAGCTCCTGCATGGACCAACTGCACTCAGTGCTCTCGGGTAAGACAAAGAAAAGAGCCACGGCAACTCGCCGTGGCTCTCTTTGATTCGATGCTGTGTTCGCGTCAGTCGGGCTTTACGGCATCCTTGAGGGCCTTGCCCGGGCGGAACGAGGCAGAAACGGTCGGTCCGATACGGATCTCCGTTCCCGTTCGGGGATTGCGACCCGTGCGCGCCTTGCGCTCACGCGTCTCGAATGTGCCGAAGCCCGAGATCTGAACTCGGTCCCCGCGCTTCAGCGCCTCCGGGATGAGACCGGACTCCGGGTCGAAGAGCGAGTCGACGGCGCGCGTAGCATCCGCCTTGCTCATCCCGGTCCGGTTCGAGAGCTCCTGCACCAGATCCGACTTGTTCATTGGATCGCTCCTGGATAATAGATCGCACGAGGCAGCAGGGGACAAAAAAACCGCGGCCATCGTTCCGTGCAGCGGCGACGCTGAGCCGGGCAGAACGAGCGAGCCGCTCTTGCGCGGTCCAACTCCTGCGAACAACTTGCGGCACACACTCGCCGGACCACCAGTAAGCATATCACTGGTGTTCCGCAGGCGGCCACCTACCGTCTTGCCGAGATACGTTAGAGTGCCGGTCCGGCAGCGTCAAGAGAACAAAGGGCGTACGAAGCGAACGTGATGGGCTCAACGTCGAGCGTGCCGGGCATGGACCCGTGGCGGCAGCGCGAGCTGCACATCACCCGCGAGATCGCACGGGCATTCCTGCAGGCGTCGCACCCGCTGGAGGTCTACCGGATCGCGCTTGCGCGTGTGACGCCGCTCGTCGACGCGAGCTTCTCGTCGGTTTTCCTGCGTGACCCAACCGACCCCGGGCTGCTGAAGCTCGAGTGCGCGCAGAACTGGCCACAGTCGTCTGCCCGCTTTCTCAGCCAGATGCGCATCCGCGAGGGGCGCGGCCCGACCGGTCGGGCGGTGTCGGAGCAGCGGGCGATCACGGCCTCCAACGTCTTCGATGACCCCTCGCTGCGAGAGTGGTGGGAGCCGGCCCGGGAGCTGGGGTTCACCGCGCTGGTGGCACTGCCGCTCGAGTCGGGCGAGGGCGTGGTCGGTGCGCTCAGCTTCTACTTCGAGGAGCCGCATCGATTCCACGCGGAAGAGCTGCATCTGCTGCAACTGCTTGCCGACGAGCTGGCAGCCAGCGCGCAGCGTGTGCAGGCGCTCGACGAGCTGCGCCGCGAGAACACTGCGCTGCGCCGTGAGATGGGGGCACTGCGGGGCCGGATCGGACAGGCGGAGGAGTCCAAGCGACTGAAGGACGAGTTCGTGGCGAACATGAGCCACGAGCTTCGGACGCCGCTCAACTCCATCCTCGGCTACGCCTACCTGCTCCTCGAGGGGCAGACGGGCGAGCTGGAAGCGGCGCAGCAGAACGCCGTGGAGAAGATCCACCGCTCGGCCAACGTGTTGCTGCACCTCATCAACGACCTGCTCGATCTCTCCGAGCTGAAGCTCGGCCGTGCGGAGATCGTGGTCGCACCGGACGACGCCGTGAGCATCGCCCGTCGTGCGGCGGAATCCGTCGGCCAGGCGACACCGCGTGTGACCTTCTCGATCGAGTCAGAAACCGACGAGGTCCCCGTCACGACGGATGGTGAGAAGGTCGCCAAGATCCTCCACAACCTGATCAGCAACGCCTTCAAGTTCACGAGCGAGGGGAGCGTGACGGTGAGCATACGTCGCGTGGAGAATGGCTCACCCGCGCTCGTCGAGTGGACGGTCAGCGACACGGGGATCGGCATTCCACCCGAGCAGCTCGAGGCGGTGTTCGACGAGTTCCGCCAGGTGGACGGGTCCTCGACGCGACTCTACGGCGGGACCGGGCTCGGGCTCGCCCTTTCCCGCCGCCTCGCCCAGCTGCTGGGCGGCCGGATCCTGGTGGAGAGCGAGCCAAACGCCGGGTCGCGCTTCACGCTGCAATTGCCCGCGAAGCCGAAACAGCGCCCCTGAGCCGTCGACCCGTCAGCCTTCCCGTTCTCCCGAGGGAGGCATCATGCGCGGCTTCGTCATCGCCTCCGGCGACAGGATGTCTTCGAGCTTTTCCCGGCTGAGCCACCCCTTTTCCAGCACGAGCTCGTAGACACCGCGACCGGTTTCCAGCGCCTCGCGGGCAACCGCGCTGGAGCGTTCGTAGCCGATGTAGGGCACGAGCGCGGTCACGATGCCGATGCTGCGCTCGACGATGCTGCGGATATGATCGCGGTTGGCCGTGATGCCGCGGACGCAGCGCTCGCGCAGCACGATACAGCTCTGCGTGAGCATGTCGACCGACTGGAAGATGTTGAACGCGATGACCGGCTCGAAGACGTTCAACTGGAGCTGCCCCGCCTCGGCCGCCAGGGTGATCGTCGTGTCATTGCCGATCACCTGGAAGCACGCCTGGTTGACGACCTCCGGAATGACCGGGTTCACCTTGCCCGGCATGATGCTCGAGCCGGGCTGCATGGGCGGCAGGTTGATCTCCGCGAGCCCCGCGCGCGGACCGCTGGAAAGCAGGCGCAGGTCGTTGCAGATCTTCGACAGCTTCACGGCGACGCGCTTGAGCACACCCGATACCAGGACGAATGCACCGGTGTCCTGCGTCGCCTCGACCAGGTCCGGACTCGTGATCAGCTCGAGTCCGGTCACCTCGCTCAGCGCGCGCCGAACCGTCTCCGCGTAGCGGGGATCGGTGTTGATCCCGGTCCCGATCGCGGTGGCGCCCATGTTGATCTCACGCATCAGCGACGCCGTTTCACGCAGCCGCTCGATGTCCTCGCCGAGCGTGACGCCGTACGCGTGGAACTCCTGGCCGAGCGTCATCGGGACGGCGTCCTGCAGCTGTGTGCGCCCCATCTTCAGCACGTCGCCGAACTCTTCGGCCCTGGCCAGGAACGCATCGCGAAGAGAGCCGAGCGCGCCGGCCAGCTCGCCAAGCGAGGAGTAGGTGGCCAGGCGCAGCGCGGTCGGATACACGTCGTTCGTCGACTGCGACAGGTTGACGTGGTTGTTGGGATGCACGACGGCGTACTCACCGCGTCGCCGGCCAAGCAGCTCCAGCGCGCGATTCGCGATGACTTCGTTCGCGTTCATGTTCGTCGACGTGCCGGCACCGCCCTGGATCACATCGACCACGAACTCGTTGTGCAGGTTGCCGGCGCGGATCTCCCGCGCGGCACGCCGGATTGCGTCCGCAATCTCCGGCGCGAGCAGGCCCAGCTCCTCGTTGGCCGTTGCCGCCGCTTCCTTCACCGCAGCGAGCGCGTTGACGAGTGCGGAGTACTGCGCGATCGGAATGCCCGTCATCGGGAAGTTCTCGACCGCGCGCAGCGTCTGTATGCCGTAGTACGCGCGGTCCGGCACGTCGCGCTCACCAAGCAGATCCTTCTCACGCCGCGTCTCACCTGACAGGTACGACTCGCCCCGCCCGGCCAGGCGGGAGTTCGCGGCACGCAGACGGCTGGCAATGATCTGGGCAGCGACGGTGATCAGCTTGCTGTACAGTGCGGGCTGGTCGTGAGAGAGCCGCTCAAAAACGTCGCGCGGGATCTCGAGCACCTCCGACTCCTCGACCGCAACGCCGGACGTCGAGTGCGGATACTCATCGAGCAGGCTGCCCTCGCCATAGGATTCGCCGCTGCCGAGCACGTACAGAACCTGCGGGCGCGACGGCGGCCCCTTCTGGATCTGCACGCGTCCCCGCAGCACGACGCCGAACGCACGGCGCGGCTGGCTCTCGTGGAATACGTATGCACCGCGCTGGTAGGCTGTGACCCTGGCATGTCCGGCGAGCGCACTCAGCTCGTCGGGGGAGAGCTTGCGAGCAAGCGGCTGATGCCGCAGCGCCCGCAAAATCGTCGTGTCCATGACTGCTTCCGACCTCGGGAAAAATGAGACCGGAAGCTAGCCCGCTTCACGGGCGGAAGCGAGTTCGCGCAGGGCGCGTGGGTGGCGTGAGCCGGACCTCAGCGCGCCCCCGGCAGCGGACGCCACGCGGCAAGGCGCCAGGCGCCGAACGCGAGCCAGACGGTGCACCAGGCAGTCACATGAAACGCTGCATGCACCGCGGACAGCGGGTCATCGAGCAGCCGCCCCGGCAACCCTGCCGCATCGTTGATCGGCAGGAGGAAGACGTGCGCAATGGCACGACCGGCGGGCGCGAGGAACAGACTGCCCAGCGGCTCGAGCAGGGATACGAAGAGCAGCAGTGCGAGGAGGTCGCCGCCGCGGTCGGAACCGGCAGCGCTCGTGCCGAAGAGCAGCGCTCCGCCGATCAGCGCGATGAGCATCGCGCCTGCAATCACCTGCAGCACCCACCCCGGGCTCAACGTGTCGTGGAGCAGGCTGCCCGCGACGATACCGACGCCGCTCCACAGGCACACCAGGAGAACGAAGCCCATGTCGATCACCCAGCGGGTGAGAAACGCGTCCTGCGTACGGATCCCCTTCTGGAAGAGCCACACGGCGGCGGCCGGCACGCGTGCGCTGTCACGCGTACCGACAGCGGTGAGCAGGACCGCAATGCTGAACGCGGCAGCGGCCGCACCCCGGCGCCAGTTGTCGAACACGGGGGTGCGGTCGAACGGAACCAGGAACACCAGGGGGAGCAGCGCGATCACAATGACCCCGAACCGGCCCGGGTGCGCGCGCAGCCAGCGTGCGAGCTGCCAGCGAACGAAGACGTATGTCATGCGGATTCCCCCGCTGACAGGCGAGCGGCGAAGGCATCGAAGGAGCCGTAGGCCGAGAGCAGCTCCTCGCGCGTGTGCACGGCGGCGATCGCGCCGCGCGTCATCAGCACGACGCGATCGACGATCCGCTCCAGCTCGTCGAGATGGTGCGATGACACGATCACACTGACCCCGGGACGTCGCAGGGAAAGCAGGATCTCCCGTAGCTCGCGCAGTGCGATCGGGTCGAGGCCGTTCGTCGGCTCGTCCAGCAGCAGCAGCGCGACGCCGCCGATGAGGGCGGCAGCGATCTCGACCCGTCGGCGCTGGCCCTGCGACAGCTGATCCACGCGGTGATTCGCCAGCGCTTCCGTGCCGAACGTCTCGTAGGCGGGTGCATTGCACAGCTCGGCGAGCCCGTCGAGAAACTCGGCCACCCGCAAATGGCCCTCGAAGCGAAACCCTTCGGCGACATATCCGACTCGATGCCTGGAGCGGTACACGTGCGGCGATACACCATCGATGAGCACGCTTCCGGCGGTCGGCTCCAGCGCGCCGAGCAGGATGCCGAGGAGCGTCGACTTGCCGACGCCATTCAGGCCCACGACACCGGTGATACCGGTACCGAGCTCCAGGTTCAGGCCGCGCAGGGCGACCACGTTGTTCGGGTACACGTGGCGAAGGCCGGTGCAGACGATGGATGGCACGGAGCGCTACCTCCCGGTGATCGGCAGCAGCGTGAAGACGATGCTGCGTGGCTCCTCCGCCACGCGCACCACCCCATCTGCGGTGAGGAAGAGAGGCGGCGCCAGCGGCTCGGCGGTGATCCGACCGAGCGGTGTGCCGTCACGGGCGAACGCTTCGACGTGGAGTGCGTCGCCGACTGGATTCGTGCCGGTCAGGATCACGCCCGTCCGCGTGATCGTGGCCCGCTGCAGCGAGGGCATCGTGTCAGGCAGCTGCGGCACGTTGCCGGTGCCCGCCGCGAGGCGCCCCACGCTCGCCTCGTACTGCTGACGCACCGAGTCGGGCGTTGCCCACGCGGGCGCATCATGGCGCGGATGAGTTCGTCCGGAGAAGAGCTCACGTCGCGCGTGGCTGACCGGATCGAAGAGCAGGACCTCGTCGGCCGCTGCGACGATGCGGGGCTGGGTGAAGAACGATGCGCCCGGCGGTGCGCGCAGCACCTCGACGCGTTCACCGTCGCGTCGCAGCTCCAGGACGACCCACTCCATGCTGCCGCGTTCCAGCTCCTGTGCGACGACGTAGACCCTGCCGTCGTGCACTGCGATGTCCTGCGGCAGCAGCGGGCGAGCGGGCGAGCCGATCGGGAGCCGCTCCAGCAGCCGGCCGCTTCGGGACCAGCGCGACACCTCGCGCCGCTCGGTGCCGAGGATGTATACGGTGCTGTCCGCCGCGACGATGCGTGCGGCGCGGCCGATCCCTTCCGGTGAGCCGCCGGGCTGCGCGCCGAATGGTCCGCGGGCACGGGTGCGTGTCGCGACACGCCACGAGGTCGGCGACAGCACGAAGAGCGAGTCGCCGGCAGTCGCGACGTCGACGACCAGGTCGAGATCCGCGTCGATCAGCGTTGCGAGATGACGCGGCTCGCCGGCGAGCGACGAATCGAAGGGGAGCAGGCCGCCGGAGGAAGGCGGCGGAAACCCGCCGCCTTCACCCCTGTGCACGCGCACGCTCACCGCGGCGAGCACCACGCTCGCCGTCACCAGAGTGGCCAGGACCCAGCGTGCGACGTGCATCGCAGCCTCAGCGCGTGGCGCAGCCGGCGAGCATCCCGGTGCAGATCACGCCGAGCGCCCAGCGCGTGAACCAGCCCTCGCCGTCCATGGCGTCAGCGCAGTCCTCGAGAACATCCCGGTAGCAGTCGCTGATCTGCGCGGCCGCCGGCTGCGCGGCTGCAGCCGAAAGGGCGAGCAGCGAGACTGCGAGGGCATTGCGGTACTTCGGCATGCGACACCTCCGTGTGTGCGGGTCGCGCGACCCTGGGTGGAGTCCTGGCGCCGCGTCGTAAGGCCCGCACCGTGCCACCAGCGGGTGAATCGAGAGGTTCCTGACGGAGATGCGTGCTGCTGCTGCTCTTAGCTAAACGGTCCCGGCGGGAAGGGCCATGGCTGAATCGGCCAGCGACTGATCGGGCCGGTGCCGGCGGCGGTCAGGTGGTCAGGTCGTCCATGGCCTCACTGATTTCCCGCTCGCCGATTCCGTGCATGCGAAGCCGCGCACGGAGGGTGTTGCGCGCGACGCCCAGCGCGCGGGCCGCGTGCGTGCGGTTCCCGCGAGCGCGGCGCAGGGCGTCGAGCAGGGCTTCGCGTTCGTCGTGTGCCGGCGCCGGCGCGCTGCGGCCGACGACGGCGTCCGGAAAATCACGAAGCTCGATGATCGGTCCACCGGCGGACAGCACGGCTGCTTCCACCGCGTGCGCGAGCTGGCGGACGTTGCCCGGCCAGTGATGGGTCCGGATCAGGCCGAGGGCGGCGGGCGCGAACCCCCGGATGTAGCGCTGGTAGCGGGCGCAGCTCGTCGCCAGTGCAGCGTGCGCGAGCAGCTCGGCGTCGCTGCCGCGCTCACGGAGTGCGGGCAGGCGGAAGCTCAGGACCAGCAGCCGATGGTAGAGGTCGCGCCGGAAGCGGCGGGTCTCGACGCCGCGCTCGAGGTCGACTCCCGTCGCGGCGATGATCCGGCAGTCCACGCGAACCGGCTGCTCGCCACCGACTCGGCGGAACTCCCGGTCCTCCAGGGCAGTAAGCAGCTTGGCCTGGAGCGGGAGCGGCAGCTCGCCGATCTCGTCCAGGAACAGGGTGCCGCCGTGTGCCTGCTCGAAAAGGCCGCGGTGAGCCTGCTGGGCGCCGGTGAACGCGCCGCGGGTGTGGCCGAAGAACTCGCTCTCGAAGAGCGTCTCCGGGATTCCGGCGCAGTTGACGGCAACGAACGGACCGCGCCGGCGCGCGGAGTTCTGGTGGATCGCGCGCGCGAGTATCCCTTTCCCGGTTCCGCTCTCTCCGGTAAGCAGGACCGAAGCGTCGACGACTGCCGCGCGGGCGCCGAAGCTCCGGATCGCCGCCGCGGCCGCGCTTTCGCCCAGGATTGCGGCAAAGGGACCGCCGCTGTCGTCTGCGGTCATCACGGCAACAGCGTTGCGACGGGATCGGGGCACGGCCATGCCCCGAGGGGCGACCACCGGTGGCGTAATTTCAACCCGATGGCGTAAATTGAGCCGTCCGCCACCTGATCGATGATTGCAGTGCCGCTGCCTGCCGAAGCGGCGGCTTCACGTCCTCCAGGGATCTACCTCATGGCAAAAGACGACTCCGTATTCGAGCAGCCGTCGGCCGGCACCGTCACCCACGACGAGGCGCCGCCCGGGATGCAGCGGCCGCAGGACGACCGCAGCTTCTTCGGCCATCCTGCCGGCCTGTCGACGCTGTTCTTCACGGAAATGTGGGAGCGGTTCTCGTACTACGGGCTGCGGCCGCTCCTCGTGCTCTTCATGGCCGCAGCGCTGGCGGAGGGCGGGTTCGGCTTCGATCGGGACCAGGCGTCGGCGATCGTCGGCATCTACGGGTTCAGCGTGTACCTCGCGTCGCTGCCGGGTGGCTGGGTCGCTGACCGGCTGCTCGGCCTGCGGCGCGCGATCTGGTGGGGTGCGCTGCTGATCTCGCTGGGGCACATCTCGATCGGTGCCTCGGCGTTCCTGCACGGCAGGGTGCCGTTCTTCCTGGGCCTGATCTTCATCGTGCTGGGTACGGGCCTGTTGAAGCCGAACATCTCGGCGATCGTCGGCGACCTGTACCCGGAGGGCGGCGAGCGGCGGGATGCCGGTTTCTCGATCTTCTACATGGGGATCAACATCGGCGCGTTCTTCGGCCAGCTGATCACCGGTTTTCTCGGTGAGCAGGTCGGCTGGCACTGGGGCTTCGGTGCGGCCGGCGTCGGGATGCTGATCGGTCTGGCGGTGTTCACGATGCGGGCGAAGCCGACGCTCGGCGAGCTCGGGCTGGAGCCGTCGCGCCATCCGGACCCGGCGGTGGACGCGAAGCAGCGGCGCACGGGCAAGCTGGCCCTCGGCATCGGCCTGGGCGCCCTGGCGATCGTCGTCATCCTGGCAGCGACCGGCGCGATCACGATCAATCCGCAGGCGGTGGGCACCCGGCTCCGCGACATCACGCTCGTGCTCGTCGCGCTGTTCTTCCTGTCGGTGTTCCTCACGGGCGGGCTGACCACGGAAGAGAAGAAGCGCGTGGGCGTGATCATCGTGCTGTTCCTCTTTGCGATGGTCTTCTGGTCCGCATTCGAGCAGGCGCCGACATCGCTGAACCTGTTTGCAGCCGACTTCACGGATCGCATGCTGGGCGGCTTCGAGATCCCGGCGGTGTGGTTCCAGTCGGTGAACTCGTTCTTCATCATCCTGCTTGCGCCGGTGTTCGCGGCCGTGTGGGTCGGCCTGGGCAAGCGCGGGATCGATCTGTCGGCACCGGCCAAGTTCGCGTTCGGCCTGGCCATGGCGGGCATCGGCTTCGTGCTGATGATTTTTGCCGCGCGGGCCGTGGTCTCGACCGGCGGTGCGACGCTCGTCTCGCCGTGGTGGCTGGTCGGCAGCTACTTCTTCCAGACGGTCGGTGAGCTCGCACTCAGCCCGGTCGGACTGTCGTCCATGACGAAGCTGTCGCCGCGCAAGTACGTCGGGCAGATGATGGGGATCTGGTTCACGGCGTCGGCCCTCGGCAACCTGATCGCAGGCCTGGTCGGCGGTCACGTCGATCCGGAGAACCTGCAGCAGATGCCGGCGCTGTTCGAGCGCACGTCCATCTCGCTGTTCATCGCGGCCGCGGTTCTCGCACTGCTCGTCGTGCCGATCCGTCGCATGATGGCCGCGAGGACACCAGCAACGCGCTGACGCATGCGTCGTCCGCGCACGGTGGTCCGGACACTCGCGATCGCAGCACTCCTGTGTGCTGCGATCGCAGTGTCCGCGCGCCCTGCCCAGGCACAGACGCGCGCGGACAGTGCGGCCGTTCTGCTGGACGCCGCCCGGCGCTTCGAGCAGGAGCGCCGCTCCGAAGTCGCGTCCGCGCTCTACTCGCTCATCCTGCAACGCTACGGTGACACGCCTGCGGCGGCGGCGATACGTGCGCGCTCGCAGGACGGACGCATCGTGCTCGACCGCAGCGGACGCACCGAGCTGCTCGTGTGGGGCACGCTGTACGGGCTGTGGCTGGGAGTCGCTACTCCGCTGATGGTCGATACCGACAACGCGGAAGCGTACGGCATCGGACTGCTCGCCGGCGGGCCCGCCGGGTTCCTCGCGGCGCGCGCTTACACCGGCCGGCGCGAGGTCACTACCGGGCAGGCACGCGCGATCACGTGGGGCGGCACCTACGGCACATGGCAGGGCATCGCACTGGTCGAGCTGCTCGACCTGGGCGAGTCGACGAGCAGCGTCTGTCCACCAGGCGAGCCCTGCTACGAGGTCGAGTACGACGACAACACCACCGAGATCGTTGCCGGCGCTGTCGTCGGCGGCCTGGCCGGCATCACGACGGGCGCACTGCTCGCGCGCAAGCCGATCAGTGCGGGCACGGCCGCCACGGTGAGCCTCGGCTCGATGTGGGGCACCGGCTACGGCGCTGCCCTCTCGTACATCGCCGGCGCGGAGGCCGATGGAGTGCTGCTCGCCGCCATGCTCGGTGGCAATGTCGCCCTCGCCGGCAGTGCGCTCGGCCAGCGGAACTGGCAGCTCACGGAATCGCGCGCTCGACTGATCAGCCTGGCAGGTATCGTTGGCGGGCTGGCGGGCGTGGGCGTCGACCTGGTCGCGAGCGTGGACGATGACAAGATGGCGACACTGATTCCCACGATCGGCGCAACGGCCGGGCTGGTGTTCGGCGTGCTCGCAACACGCTCCCGCGAAACGGGAGACGACCTGCGCGATCCCGGTCCCGACGGCGCGCTCCTCGAAGTCCGGGACGGCCGACTGGGGGTAGGGGCGGCGCTGCCCGTGCCGCGCGCGCTGCAGGACGGCAACCGAACGGTCGCAGGCGTGTACCTTCCGGTGTTCAGCGCACGATTCTGAGCGTCCGCCGCGTCGGACGAGACCGGTTGCCGAGATCATGCCGCGCCTACCCGCCGTTCTGCTGCTGCTCCCGCTTCTTGCCACGGCGTGCCGCGACGACGGCATCGGTCCGGGGACCGGCCGTGTCTTCGTACAGTCGGATCCGCCCGGTGCGCGCATCGCCGTCGACGGCCGCAACACGAACCGTGTCACACCCGACACGATTCGCGGGCTGAGCGGGCAGCACGAGCTGATCGTAACGCTCGACAGCGGCAGATGGTCGTATCGCTACGGTGCGCAGATCAACGTCAGCGACGACAGCATCGCTGCGATCAACGGACCCGTGGTGCTCCGGTGCGGCCGACCGAGCTGCTACCGCGACGTACGTATTTCTCCCACACCGCTGTTCGAGACGTTCCGGCTCTCGATCAATGCACTCGGCACGTTCTTCCTCGAGGACGGCACCGGCGACGGGCTGACGTGGCCGGTCACCACGAAC
Source organism: Longimicrobiales bacterium (assembly GCA_035764935.1). Lineage (NCBI taxonomy): Bacteria > Pseudomonadati > Gemmatimonadota > Longimicrobiia > Longimicrobiales > Longimicrobiales bacterium. Next base: position 47,505 of record DASTYK010000129.1, read on the forward strand.
AACAGCTACGTATCGACCGGCATGCCGATGTTCGCCGCACGCCTCTCCAATGGGGACACGGTTGCGCTCGGGATCTACGACCAGCCGTTCCTGGCCGGGCGGCCAGCTCCCCCCGTGGTGCGCGCCGAGGACCAGCTGCGCGCGACGCAGTCGCCATGGGTGATCCCGCCGTCCAACATGATCACCCTCTCGACCGTGCGCGGGCTGCGCCTCGACCAGCACCTCGTCGCGGTGCCGGACGTGCCGGAGGCGATCGGCGTACGGCTCGTCGTCCACAACATTTCCGCTGATCCCCTCTACATGGCGACCGATCCGCTCGTGCCCGAAGGCGGTCTCACGTTCGAGAACGCCTGGATCGGTTACGGGCTGGACGTCGACATCGGCAATGCGACGGACGATGTGATGGCCTATGCGCCCGCCGAGAACATGGTCTTCGCCTACGACTGGGAATGGGAGGAGCCAGGGTTCCAGGGGAGCGCGCGCAGTGCGCCCGGCATGGTCGGCCTCGTCGTGCTGGACACGGAGGCAGGCACGTCACACGTGCTCAACGGCTGGCGCAATGTCGGAGGGGTGACACCGGACTGGGGGGGCGGACGCACGAACGAGTTCCGGGGACTGCGCATGATGAGCGGCATAGGTACCTACCTGCCGTCACATCCCGACCCCGGCATCGGGCACACGCCCGACGCACCGGGCGACGTGCGCCTGCTCATCAGCAGCGGCCCGTTCACCCTCGCGCCGGGCGACTCCGCCACGATGACGTTTGCCGTGGTGATCGCGGAACCGGTGCCGGGTACATTCACGCCGGGGCTGGGCACGCCCCCCGGGGATCCCATGGATCCCACACGGCCGATCCTGGAGATTGGAGCGGGCCTGATCGATCGCGCGCGTGCGGCGCGAATGCTGGTGCCGCTGTTCGAGTAGCGCAGCCCGGCTGGAGGCAGACTAACGCAGCTTCCGCTTCAACTCTTCCAGGCGTTCCTCCGCCGCGCGCTCGCGTGCTTCCCGCTCCATGCGGCGGAAGCCCTGCTCTTCACGCTCGCGCTCGCGCAGGTCGGGCGCCGGCGCGGCGTCGAAGGCCGGTCCGGCGCTCCCGGAACCGACGCGCGGCTCGATTCCACGCTCCTCCAGCGCCGTGCGCATGCGGTCCAGGTCCCCGAGGAGCAGCAACCGCTCCGCCTCGAGCACCTCGACCTTCCGCTCCAGCACCACGGCCCGCTCGGCATGGCGCTCGGCGTACTCGGCAGCGATCCGCGCCGTTTCCGCGTCACCGACCTTTTCTGCCAGACCCTCGCGACGACGGCAGACCGCTTCCTCGCTGCGCTCCGCTTCGGCGTTGCGGCGGGCGGCAGCGAGCTCCGCATCGAGCCGGCGCAGCGAGTCCGACGCGGTCCGCTCGTCGCGCCGCATGGCGCGCGTCGTCGCGTCGCCGGGCTCGTCCTCCAGCTCCCGCTGGAAATTGGCGACTGCCTCGCGCCACGCCTGCTTCCAGTCATCGAACATGCGACGAAGCTAATCAGCGTCGCAGCCAGCAGCCAGCGGCCCGATCATTGCCACCCTGGGAGCTTCCGCCAGCGGCCTGCCGCCGCGCGCATCGTGCAGCGCGAAGCGATCAGCCGCAGCAACGAACGCCTGGAAAGGGGCGGCATTTCCGCAATGCAGGCAGGGAGCACACGTGTGCCGGACGGCGCGGAGCTGAGTGGTGAGGAACAACGGTCCATCACCCACGGCGAATTCTGGATACCCGAGGACGAGCGCACCGTCTACCGGCATGCGCTGAGGGTGCTCAATCGCGCAGGCATCCGCTACATCGTCAGCGGGCTGTACGCGATCTACGAGTACACGGGGATCTACCGCAAGACCAAGGACCTCGACCTGTTCTTCGAGCCCGGCGTCGTCGTCGATGCTGCGCGCGTGCTGCGTGAGGAAGGGTTCGCCACCACGATCGAGCAGTCGCACTGGCTCGCCAAAGCAAAGAAGGACGGCAAGCAGATCGATCTCATCTACGGCATGGGCAACGGCCTGGCACTGATCGATCGTGACTGGTACGAACACTCACGCGCCGGAATCCTGGCGGGTGAGCCCGTGCGCGTCGCGCCGCCCGAGGATCTGATCATGCACCGCATATTCGTGAGCGAACGCCACCGCTCCGATATGGCGGACGTGCTGCACCTGATTCTCTGTCGCGGCGACCAGCTCGACTGGAAACGGCTGCTCCACCGCATACACGCACACTGGCGGCTGTTCCTCGCCCAGATCCACCTGTTCGATTACGTGTATCCCGGCCACCGGCGCCGCATTCCGGACTGGGTGCGCAAGCAGCTCCTCGAACAGGCGCGCGAAGACGACGAGGTGGGCGATCCGGAAGTGTGCGCGGGCACGCTCATCTCCCGCTTCTCGTTCTCGATCGACGTCAACGAATGGGGGTTCCGCGACCTGCGTCACGAGGCGACACGCGCCTCACGCAACCTGCCCGTCATTCGTGAGATCATGGCCAGTGACGTCTGGAAGGCGGAGTCGTGAGCGCGCGTGCCGAGATGGCGGAGCAGACACACGGCGAAAGCCGCCGGCTGCGCATCGCGGCAGTAGGCGACGTGCACTTCGACGGGACGAGCACGGGCGCCCTGCGCGAGGTGTTCGCCGAGGCCAATCGCGAGGCGGACGTGCTCGCACTGCTCGGGGACCTGACCACGCACGGCCGCCCCGAACAGATCGAGGCATTCATCGGTGAGCTCAAGGGCGTAGACATTCCGATCCTGGCAGTGCTCGGCAATCACGACTACGAAGGGGACGCGGCCCCGACCATCACACAGATGCTCGCGGACCGGGACGTCCACGTGCTCGACGGCAGCGGCGTGGTGATCCAGGGGGTCGGGTTCGCCGGGACCAAGGGCTTCGCAGGCGGGTTCGGGCGCGGCGCACTCGCGCCCTTCGGCGAAACGCTGATCAAGGAGTTCGCGAAGCAATCGATCGATGAGTCGATCAAGCTCGAAAACGCGCTGCGCAACCTCACGGCGGAAACACGCGTCGTGCTGCTGCACTACTCGCCGATCGAAGAGACCGTGCACGGTGAGCCCGAGATGATCTGGCCATTCCTCGGCTCCTCACGCCTCGTGCAGCCGATCGACACCATCGGCGCCAACGTCGTCTTCCACGGTCACGCACACCACGGGTCGCTCGAGGGACGCACACCCGGCGGTGTTCCGGTGTTCAATGTGTCCATGCCCATCCTCCGCTCCCGCGAGCTGGGCTTCCTGCTGTACGAGCTCGCGGCACCGGACCGTCGCGGTACGCGGACTCGGCACCAGCGGGCTGATGTGCAGGAGGAGGAAGTGACGGGGGCTGAATCGCGCAGCGGCGAATCTGCCGTTCGAAGCGGCTGGGCGGGTCAGCCGTAGCGCTGCAGAAAGCGGATGAGCGCGACCTCCTCCGGATAGTAGCCTTCCCGCTCCTCGTCAGGCACCTGCTGCCGCCGACTGCGTCGCGCGTGCGTCTCGATCGTCCGGCCCAGCGCATACTGCTCGAGCACAGCGGGGTGGATATACGCCTTGCGGCAGATCGCAGGCGTGTTCCCCAGCTCCGCAGCGACCAGCTTGCACGCGAGCGCGATGTTGCGCTTCGCCTCCGTGTCACTGCGCGGAGGGCCGAGGTCCGCCAGGATCGTGGCCGCGCGCACTGTGCCGCCGAACGTGCGCAGGTCCTTGGACGTGAACCGCTCGCCGAGCACGTCCCGCAGGTAGCGGTTCACGTGCTGCGCCGAGACACTGCGGACCGCGGAAGCGGGTAGCGTGCTGCGGCGGCCATTGCGTCGCGCGGCCGGCTTCGCCTTGCGCGTGACGCGTCGGACGCGCCCCCGCCCGTTGCCGGCTGCAAGCGCGTCTTCATCGGCAATGAACTGGAACAGCCGCCTGCCCGGCAGCTCCAGCAGCTCCTCGATGATCTCCACCAGCGGTGTCGCCGCGACCACCTGCCGCTGGTCCAGGCTGCGCTTGCCGGAATACGAGAAGACGAGGTTGTGCCCGTGCACGCTGACGTGCGATTTGCGCAGCGTGCAGATACCGAAGGTCCGGTTCGCAACCGCGTACCGTTCACTGCCCGCACGGAAATAGGCACGACAGATCAGCCGCACGATCGTCGCGAGCACCCGCTCTCGGTCCAGCCCGCGCCGCTTCAGGTGGCGGTTGGTCACCGCACGCAACTCCGGCAGGGCATCCGCGACATGCAGCACGCGGCGCCACTTCTTCCGGTCCTGCCGCTCCACGTGTCCCGCGCTGTAGCGGTACTGCTTCCGACCCGCAGCATCGAAGCCCCAGACCTGGACCTTCCGATCCGGGTCAGGGGAGATGTGCACGTCCGTCCAGGCCGGTGGGATCACCAGCGCCCGGATGCGCGCAAGCGTCGCCTCGGACGTGAGCTCCCGTCCGTTCGCGCCGATATAGCGGAATCCCCGGCGCGGGTTGCCCTTCCGGCGCCACCAGACCTCCGGCTGCCTGCCCTTTCGCCTCGCGGAATCTCCCATGGGGGCACCGAGTTACACGGACCGTGCCAGTTGGGCGCGCAGGGGCGGAGTGGCAGTGTCACGGGCAGGCGGGACGCCGGAGGCGGTCGGGGCTCGACGCCCTGCCGGTTTTCCAGCGGGGCCGCGCAGGCTGGATGGCTGCCGGGGGCTCGGCGGTGTTCCAGCGGGCCGCGCCAGGGGCTGGATGGCTGGCAGGGGTTAAGCGGGGGCCGGGCCCGAGGGCAGTATTGCTCGTATATCGGACGGCCCGGATGACTGCAGCTGCAGCGGTTGATGCTCGGAAACGTTGCTGGCGTTCGGGTTCGGGTAGATGCGTGCAACGTTGCCTTTGATAATGCGAGGCAATGTTGCTGGCGTTCGGGTTCGGGCAGATGCGTGCAACGTTGCCTTTGATGAGTTCATCGTGCGCCGTCCGGTTCGCGGACCTCGATGGCATCTGAGCGGCTCCCACGCAGTTGACGGCGCAACGGTCCTGCACTATCATACCCTAGGGGGGTACCCTAGGCAGCAGGCAGCAGGCAGACGCGGTACCCGAAACCAGACGAGCCAGAGGAGTCCACACCCATGCACACGCATCCGTCTCACGCCGTGAAGCTCGAGCCCGAGATCAGGGACAAGGCGCTGGCGCGGCTCAAGCGCATCGAGGGGCAGGTCCGCGGGATCCACCGGATGATCGAGGAGGAGCGGTACTGCGCGGACGTGCTGACGCAGATCTCGTCGGTGCAGGAGGCGCTGCGGGGTGTGGGCAAGCTGATGATGCGGAACCACCTGCAGCACTGCATCACGGATGCACTGCGCTCGGGCGATCCGCTGGAAGCGGAGCGGACATACCAGGAAGTGCTCGACCTCATGTACAAGCACGCCCGTTGAGGGCGCGGAGGTATAGAGAATGTCAGGCAATCGAGAGGCGACGGGCGGCACGCGATCCCTGTCGGCGGATGCGTCGGAAGCGGGTCCCGCGCAGGGCATCCACGACCCGGTGCCGGGAAGCGGTTCCGCCGTGTCGTCCGAGCCGCATGCACATCCCGGGTCTGCGGTGACTGGCGCCGCAACGGCACCGTCGGCGAGTGCGGTGGGAACGGGCGACGCCCCGGCGACGTCCGTGGCGGACCCGTCGGCCGAGCGCGTCACGGTGCCGCTGGTCGGCATGACGTGCGCGGCGTGCGCGACGCGGATTCAGAAGAAGGTTTCGAAGGGCGCCGGTGTGCTGGATGTCGCGGTGAACTTCGGTACGGAGCGCGCGACGGTGACGTACGATCCCACGACGTCGAATGCGGGTGAGATCGTCGCGCTGGTACGAAACGCCGGGTATGACGCGCGCGTGGAGGAGACGGAGCTGCACGTGCAGGGTCTCGACATGGCGATGAGCGGGGTACCGGTCGAGCGGCAGCTCCTGTCGCGTGCCGGTGTCGTGAGTGCGTCGGCGAACGTGGCGACGTCGAGTGTGCGGGTGGAGTACCTGCCGGAAACGGTGACGGCGGAGGACATGGCGGAAGCGATCGAGCGTGCGGGCTACCGGCTCGCGCAGCCGATCGACGTCGCGGATCCGGTGGAGCGGGAAAAGGTCGCGCGCGCCCGTGAGTACCGTACGCTTCTGCGGCGCTTCTGGCTGGCGGCTGCGCTCGGCGTGATTTCGATGGTGCTGTCGATGCCGCTCATGATGATGGAAGCGGGCAGCGCG
>DASTYK010000130.1 GCA_035764935.1 Longimicrobiales bacterium
TTCGACGGCCTCTCCGCCGATCGAAACGATACGGGTCCCGCGCGGCACGGCAACGAGCGACTCCGTGCCTTCGTTCAGGTACTCCTCCGTCACGCCACCGAGCACCGCCGGCGGCTCGATCGGAACGCCCCACACGGCCCCGACGATGCCGAACACCAGCACCGCGAAGAGGAAATTCATGATGACGCCGGCCGAGATCACCAGCATGCGCGCGGGCAGCGACTTCGCGTCGAAGTGCCGCGGGCTCGGCTGCTTCCCCTCGGCGCGCGGCGAGTCCGTCTGCCCCTCGACCATCTCGAGCTCTTCCATCCCGGCCATCTTCACGTAGCCGCCGAGCGGGAGCAGCGAGACGACGTACTCGGTTTCGCCGCGGCGGAACCCGAACAGGCGGGGACCGAAGCCGATCGAGAAGCGCGGCACCTCGATGTCCACGGCCTTGGCCGTGAGCAGGTGCCCGAGCTCGTGCACCAGGATCAGGACCCCGATGACGATGATGAACGCGACGACTGGATTGGTCAGAATATCGATCAGGACATCCATGAGGCCTTCAGCGCTTCTTCCGCGGCCGCGCGCGCGGCCTGATCTGCAGCGTGAATGGTTTCGACGGAGTCGACCCGTGCCGGCACGTGCTGCGCCAGCACCCGCTCGACGGTCTCGGCGATGCCGCCGAACGGAATGTGCCCCGCGAGGAATCCGGCAACCGCGATCTCGTTGGCAGCGTTGTACACCGCGGGTGCGGTTCCGCCCTCACGCCCCGCCGCGCAGCCCAGAGAGAACATCGGAAAGCGCCGGTCGTCGATGCGCTCGAACGTCAGCGGCCCGGCGGTGACGGGATCGAAGCGTCGCGTGCCCGTGTCCGCGCGCCGCTCCGGCCAGGTGAGCGCGTACAGGATCGGCAGCTCCATCGTCGGGAAGCCAAGCTGTGCGAGCACGGAGCCGTCCGCGGTCTCGATCATCGAATGAATGATCGACTGCGGGTGCACGACGGCTTCGATCCGCTCGTACGGCATGTCGAACAGGAAATGCGCTTCGATCACTTCCAGCGCCTTGTTCGCAAGCGTCGCCGAATCGATCGTGATCTTCGCACCCATGTCCCACGTGGGGTGCTGCAGCGCCTGCTCCGGTGTCGCAGAACCGAGTGCGGCGGCCGGCCAGTCGCGGAAGGGACCTCCCGATGCGGTCAGCACCAGCCGCTGTACCGTATCGCGATCGATGCCTGCGAGACACTGCAGGATCGCGCTGTGCTCGCTGTCGATCGGGATCAGCTCACCGCCGCCGCGCCGCAGTGCCTCCAGCACCAGCGGTCCACCGGCGACGAGCGACTCCTTGTTCGCCAGGGCGAGCCGCTTCCCTGCATTCAGTGCCGCGAGCGTCGCGTCCAGCCCTGCAGCACCCACCACGGCGTTGATGACGATGTCGGCGTCAGGGTGCGTTGCTGCCTCGAGCAGCGCTGCGCGCCCCGTCGCGAGCTGGACACCGTTGAAGCTCGTGCCGTTGAGACAGTCCTCGTCGACGAGCGCCGCCAGTGCGGGACGGTGCTCCGCGCACAGCGTCGCGAGCTCGGGTGCGCTCCGGTGTGCGGCGAGTGCAACGACGCGGAACTCGTCACGATGCCGGTTCAGCACCGCGAGTGCGCTCCGGCCTATCGAGCCGGTGCAGCCGAGAATCGCAACGCCACGCATCAGCCGCCCAGTGCCGCCGGGAGCGTGAGCCGCAGGAACCAGTACATCAGCGGCAGCGTGAAGAGCAGCGCGTCGAAGCGATCGAGCACGCCACCGTGACCGGGCAGCAGCGCGCCTGAATCCTTGACGCCCGCCTCGCGCTTGAGCAGCGATTCGGCCAGGTCGCCGATCTGTGCGGTGATCGAGACCAGCAGCCCCGCAAGGGCACCGAGCAGCAGCGGATACTCCACGCCGAGCCAGGCGCCCAGGATCAGCCAGGCGTACAGGGCTCCCATGACCGTCGTGCCTACGACGCTGCTGATTGCGCCTTCGACCGTTTTGCCGGGGCTCACGGCCGGGATCAGCTTGTGGCGCCCCCACGCGCGGCCACCGAAGTATGCGAACGTGTCGCCGAGCCAGGTCAGCGCGATCGGCATCGCCAGCAGGATCGCTCCGCCTGTCGCGGTGCCGACAGCGCTGCCGGCGCCCGACCATGTGGGATCGTTGCCTAGCCCGCGCAGCGCCACCGCGTAGCTGAGCCCGCCGCCGACGAGCAGTGCACCGAAGATCGTGATCGCACTCGAGGCGAGCGGGCGACCTGCAACACCGCGGCGCCAGATCACCAGGGCTGCGGCAAGTAGCGTCGCGCCGATCAGCAGCGCCCAGGACAGCGGCGCACGATCGATGGCCGACGCTTCCGCCAGCAGCACGAACAGACCTGCAAGCGGTGCACCGACGCCGTCCAGCGGCGAGACGCCACCCGCTTCGGCCATGCGGTACAGCTCGCGCGCGCCCATTGCGGCAATGACCGCGAGGATCAACGCAAGGACCCACCCACCGATGTAGAGGACGACGACGGCCAGGGGAATGCCGATGGCCGCAACCGCGACACGCTTGCCGAGCTCGCTCGCCATGTCAGCCGACGCTGACGCGACCGAACCGGCGCTCGCGCTTCTGGAAATCGTCGATTGCCTCGAACAGGATGTCGCGGCTGAAGTCCGGCCACAGCACGGGCGTGATGTACAGCTCCGTGTACGCAAGCTGCCACAGCATGAAGTTGCTGATACGCTGCTCGCCGGAAGTGCGGATCAGCAGATCCGGATCCGGAAGTCCCGCCGTGTACAGCTCGCTCGCGACGTCCGCTTCGGTGATGTCCTCCGGTGACAGCTCACCATTCCGGACGCGCGTCGCCAGGCGCTGCGCCGCCCGCACCAGCTCCGCCCGGCCGCCATAGCTGATCATCAGGTTGAGCTGCAGGCAGTCGCAGTCCGCGGTCAGTCGCTGGATCTCGGCGACCGCCCGTCGCGGGCCCGGTGGCAGCCGGTCCGTCTGGCCGAAGATGCGCACGCGCACCCCCTGCGACTGCAGCTCCTCGCGCTCCTTCACCAGGTAGCGCTGCAGCAGCCGCATGAGTGCCGCAACCTCGGCCGCGGGACGGTTCCAGTTCTCCTGCGAGAACGCGTAGAGCGTGAGCACGCGAACGCCG
>DASTYK010000131.1 GCA_035764935.1 Longimicrobiales bacterium
GCCCGCCTCCCCCCCGCTACGTCGTGACCTTCCCCTTCTGCTCCGCTCGCACCTGCTCCAGCCCGTTCTGCTCGAGCAGCCGGTTCAGCTCGGCCAGGTCGGTCGCGATGATGAGGTTGAGCGCATTCAGCTCCTCGTCGAGTCTGCCCGACAGGCTCTCGAAGACGTCATACATCTGGTCGGTCGGCCTGTACTCGCCGCGCTCGATGAGGCCGAGCAGTGAGGCGAGCTTGTTGTTGAGCATGATCGGGTAGTTGAGCGGGTCCTGGTTGCTCTGGTTGCGCACCTGGTAGATCCGCCCTTCCACGTCCGACATCTTCGTCTTGACGCGCTGCCCCACCTGCTCGATCTGCTGGACGTCGGTCTTCGCGAGCCGGTCGTCGACCTGGGCCTTGACGTCGCGGCTCAGGATGACCGCTTCGTTGGCCTCGCTGACGCGCTGCAGCACCTGCATGGCGAGCTCGTGCCGCTCACGCAGGTCGGCAACGGTGACTTCACCTGCCAGGCGCGGATCCATGCGGATCTCGAGCGGCTGGGTCTGCGTCTGGCCATTGGCGGTCAGCCGCACCTGGTAGGTGCCGGGCACCGCAGCGGGACCGCGGTTGCCTGCGGCCCACATGATCATGCCGTCGAAGTCGGTGAAGCCGGGGTAGCGCATGTCCCAGAGGAAGCGGTTGAGTCCCGCCTTCGTTGCGGGTGTCGGATCGCCGCCGCCGAACCTGCCGCCGCGCTCCTGTCCCTCGCTCGCCGTGTCACCCGCCGTACCGGTGAATGTGCGGATCACGTTGCCCTGCTCATCGAGGAACTCGAGCGTGACGGTGTCAGCGGGCTGCGACAGGTAGTAGTAGATCGACGCGCCGCGTTCGACCGCGCGCTCGGCCGGATTCGGCGGGAAGAGCGCGACCGGCGCAACCTCTCCGTTGGTGCGCGCGAGGGCGCGCAGAGGTGCGACGTCGTACATGATGTAGAAGGAGCGGCCGTGCGTCGCGATCGCGATGTCCTCGCGCGTCGACGCGATGTCGGCCACCTGCACGATCGGCATGTCCTGCTGCAGCGAACGCCAGCTCCTGCCGTTGTTGAACGAAACCCATACGCGCTTCTCGGTCCCGAGATAGAGCAGCCCCGGCTGTACGACGTCCTCGCGGATCGTCAGCGCGAAGTCGCCCTCCGGAATGCCGTTCGTGATGTCCGTCCACGTCTGCCCGTAATCCTCGGTCCTGTAGACGTACGGCTTGTAATCGCCGAGCAGCATGCGGTGGCCGGCGACGTATGCACGGGACGGCACGTGGGGCGAGATCTCGACGGTGAACACCTTGGTGAACTCGGGCATGTCCGGTGGCGTGACGTCCACCCAGTTCGCCCCACCATCGCGCGTGACCTGCACGATGCCGTCGTCGGTACCGGCCCAGAGCACGTTCGGATCGTGCGGCGACGTTGCGAGCGCGAACACCGTGGGGTACGTCTCAACACCGGTCTGGTCCCTGGTGATCGGACCGCCGGATGCTTCCATCGTGCTCGGCTCGGCACGCGTGAGATCGGGGCTGATGCGCTCCCAGCTCTGCCCCTCGTTGGTGCTCTTCCAGACGTGCTGCGACGTCGTGTACAGCGTCTTCGGCCCGCTGCGCGAGAAGACGATGGGGAACGTCCACTGTACACGTTCCTTCAGGTCCTTCGCGGACCAGCCCATCGGGTTTTCCGGCCACACGTTCACCGGCCGCTCCTGTCCGGTCGCGTAGTCGAAGCGGTCGAGCGCACCGCCGTAGCAGCCGGCGTAGAAGATGTTCACGACCTCGGGGTCGTTGCTGACGTAGCCGCTCTCGCAGCCGCCGGGCGCGTAGAAGAAGTCCTCGGTAGCCGCGAGGTGGTCCCACCCCTGCGACGGCACGCATACGGTGCTGTTGTCCTGCTGCCCGCCGCAGACATGATACGGCTCGTGGGCGGTCACGCCGATGCGGTAGAGCTGCGCGGTTGGGAAGTCCTGGTCCGTCCAGGTCTTGCCGCCATTGACGCTGACGTTGGCGCCCCCGTCATTGGCGTTGATCATCCGCTGGTTGTCGTTGCTGGCGATCCACAGGTCGTGGTTGTCGCCGTGCGGCACGCGGATCTGCGTCTCGAACGTCTTGCCTGCATCGTCGGAGCGGTAGAAGCCGGTATTCACGACGTAGACGCGGTCCGCGTCCCTGGTGTCCGCGTAGATGCGCGTGTAGTAGAAGGCGCGCTGGCGCAGCTTGCGCTCCGTGTTCATCAGCTCCCACGTCGCGCCGCCGTCATCGGAGCGGAAGACGCCGCCGCTGTCGGCCTCGATGATCGCGTACACGCGGTTCGGGTTCACGGGCGAAACCGAGACGCCGATCTTGCCGATGACCTGGTCGCGCGGCGGCAGTCCCGGATTGCGTGTCAGCTCCGTCCAGGTGGAGCCGCCGTCGGTGCTCTTGAAGAGGCCGCTGCCCGGGCCGCCACTCGACATTGCCCACGGCTTGCGATACGCATCCCACAGGGCCGCGTAGATGACGTCCGGGTTGCTCGGATCGATCGAGATGTCCACCACGCCGGTCTTTTCGTCGCGGTAGAGCACCTTCTCCCACGTGTTCCCGCCATCCCGCGAGCGGTACACGCCGCGCTCCTCGTTCTCGACGCCGTACTCGCCGAAGCCGCCGGCGAACACGATGTCGCAGTTCGTCGGGTGCACGCGCACACGCGAGAAGTTGCGGGTCTCGCGCAGTCCGATGTGCTGCCAGGTCTTGCCAGCGTCGGTCGTCTTGTAGAGCCCGTCGCCCGCCTGGATGTTGCCGCGCAGCTGGGTCTCACCGGTGCCGATGTAAACGATGTCGGGATTCGTGGGACACACGGCAATGGAGCCGACGGACGCGGAGTTGATCTGCCCGTCCGTCACGGGATCCCAGGTCGTGCCGCCGTCGCTCGTTTTCCAGAGACCGCCGCCCGTGGCACCGAAGTAGTACTCGAGCGGGCGGGCGTCGCTGCCGGCGACGGCGATCGAGCGGCCGCCACGATCCGGTCCGATGTTGCGCCACTCGAGCGCTGCGAACGGGTCCGCGTCCTGGGCCATGACGCTGGCCGGTGCGGCCAGCAGCGGAACACACAGGACCGCGAGCCTGCGCGCTCCTGCACGCGCGATGCTGCTCATTCGATATCCTCCCTCGGTGGTTTTCACGTGATGATCAGCGGGTGAACGGCAGTTGCAGCGGAGCCGTGAAGAACACGCCGCCGCCGCGCCCGCCCTCGCCGCTGCCGCCGATCCCGGCGAGCTCGCTCAGGGCGAGCACGAGGATGCCGGCGGCTCCCGCCACGGCGAGGGCCGTCCTGCCGACGGACAGCCGGCGCTGTTCCAGTGCTGCGATATGCTGCTGCGGTATGTGCAAGGTGTCGATGGACGTCCGGAACTGTGTTGCGCCGGGAAGATCGGTGCGCCACGTCGCGAAGACGAGAGCGCTGTCCTGCGCACGAACGAATGTGCCATCGACAGTCTCGCGGCTGCGCCCTGCGTTCTCGACCAGCCAGGCCGTGCCGGCAGGCGTGAGCCGCGCCCGCAGCGACTCACCGGGCGCGGGTGCCTCCCGCGTGGCCGCGTAGCCGTAGCAGCCGGTGAGCTGCAGGGAAAGCAGCACGGCTGCCACGGCACGCGTCGAGCGACCTGCGTTCATGCGATCAGCACGTTCCGTTGAAGTAGCAGTTCGCGAGGCGCTCCTCGTCGCTGATCGGGAACACCGTCCCGGGCGCCGTGGCCGCCTCCGACGCCTCGACCCACGTCGGTGAATCGATGTCGAATCGGTACAGGTCGGCAAGCCGGCGCATCGGCTGCAGGAACAGGTTCGCGAAACGTGTGTGGATCAGCATATCACGGGGCGCGATCGCGTGCACGTTCGGATCATAGGGTGTCAGCTCCTCGAGGGCACGCACCGCGTTGATCTGGGTGACGAAATCGTCCGTGAGTCCCTGCTGCAGCGCGGACTCTGCCAGGATCAGGCGCAGCTCACGCGCGCCGATCACGGTCTGGGGCGAGTACTGAATGCCCTCGATGAACTCGTAGACGAAGCGCCGCAGTGCAGGGTCGGGGACCGCGTCGATCGGGTCTTCGTAGAGGATGCCCTCCTCCGGGCACGCCGGATTGAACGGAGAGCAGATCTTCTTGCCCGAAGCGTCCGCCTGCGCATAGGCGGCTCCGACGATCATCTCGTTGCGGTCATTGATCCAGGCGGCCGCGATGTTGTCGGTGGTTGTCGGACTGAAGCTGAAGGTGAAGCGCCAGTCGGCCGGCGCCAGCGCCAGCGCCTGGTTCGCCGCCGCGTCGGCCGCGGCCACACTGATCAGCGGCTGCGCCGGCGTGGTCCCGCCGCTCAGCATCTGCCAGAGCGCCCTGGCGTAGTGCGCACGGGCGGTGAGCGCGATCGCAGCCAGGCGCACGTCCGTGGCAGCAGCCGCGTTCGCGATGCCTTCGGCCTCGGCGAACAGCGCGATCGCCTGATCGTAGAGCGTGTGCATGTTCGCCGGCCCGATCGGCGGCGCGGCCTCCCGCTTGCTGGACAGCGCGAAATCCTCGTAGCTGTCCGCGATGAGCAGGTAGTTGATGCCGAGGTACAGTGCCGAGCGCGCGAGCAGCATCCGGTTCGGCAGCTTGCCCTCGCCCTCGAACTGCGTCGTCAGCCGGTACGCCTCCGCGGACATCCAGCGGGCGCGCGCGACGTCGTTGAAGCCCTCCTTGGTGAAGTCGTTCGCCGTGTTGTTGAGGGCGCCACGCTCGAGCTCGCCGGCCGCGTCCCACGAGCCGGCCCAGTCGTACTCGTCGGTGAGCGTGACGTGTGCGCGCGTGATCGTGGTGTAGGCCTCGGCCGTCGTCGCGAGCGCACCATTCACCAGTGCGGCGACCGAGCCGGGATCCTGCAGGTCGCTCTCGCCCACGTTGTTCGGGTTGTCGACGTCCAGCATGTCGTCGCACGCCGCGGCGCCGATCACGGCGGCCGCGAGGGCGAGGACGCGGGCGCGGCGCCCGATCGTGCAGAGCTTCGCGTATGCGTTCATGTTCGCCTCCTCAGAAGCCGACGCGGGCGGAGAGCGTGAAGCGGCGCGGAATGCCCGGCCGCCATCCATCGGTGCCGTAGATGTACTGGTCGACGCCGTTCTGGTTGGGCGCGATCACGTTATTCTCGGGATCGATACCCGTGTAGCCGGTCCAGAGCGCCAGGTTGCGCACGGAGCCGGTCAGCGACATGTGGTCGATGCCGAGCCCCTCGACAAAGCCGGTCGGCACGTCCCACGTCAGGCTCAGCTCGCGCCAGCGGACGTAGTCGCCCTTTTCGACGGCGTTCATGCCCGCATACGGGGCCAGACCGCCGCCGTGCTTCATGACATACTCGCGCGCGGCCTCGAGGCGCTGCTCGGCCGTGCTGGCGGGGTTCACCATCACCGCCTCCAGTGCTGCGACCTCCGGCGTGTTGCGACCGAGCAGCGAGTGATTGGAGCGGAACTCGTGCGACAGGTTGTGCACGGAGAAGTCACCGGCCTTGAATTCGAACATCGTGTTCAGCCGGAAGTTGCGCAGGAACGAGATGTCGGCGCCGAAGGAACCCGTCCAGTCGGGCAACGGCTTGCCGAGGTAGTGGTCGACCAGGTCTCCATCGCCGTCCTCGTCGATCACTGCGACACGGAACGCGTCCGGCGTGCGGGGCTGGCTGAAGAACGCGAGGAGATCCGCTTCCGACTCGGCGTTGTGGTCACCGCTGACGCTGATCGGATACGCATCGTTCGCGCGGATCGCGCCGAAGAACGCACCCGGCGCGTAGCCTTCCTTGATCCATGTCAGGTAGCGGAAGTAGCCGACCTTGAGGTCCGGCGCGCCGCCCATGTCCGTGACCTCGCGCGACAGGTACGCCGCGTTGGCGAACAGGTTGATCGCGACGTTGTCGCGTGTCAGCGCCGCGGCGTTCAGCCCGATCTCGAAGCCGTTCGCCTTGATCTCGCCGATGTTGTCGAGCTGCGTGCTCAGGAAGCCGCCCGTCGGCGCGAACTGCCGGTTCACCAGCACGTCGCTGGTCACGCGGTTCCAGTACGTCATGTTCAGCCCCAGCCGGTTGTCGAAGAACCCGACCTCGCCGCCGACTTCCAGCTCGGTGGAGACCTCCGGCTTCAGGTCGTCATTGCCCAGGTTGTCCGGTGAGACGCCCGGCCCCTCCGACGAGGAGAGCGGGCCGAACGTGGTGAACTTGTCGAACGCACCCGGCTGCAGCCCCGATTTGCCGAGCGCGGCTCGCAGCCGCAGCGTGCTGACGAGCGGCAGCGAGAACCCGTCCATGTCGCTCGGGACGAAGGAAACCGACGCTTTCGGGTAGAGCGCGCCGCCCGCACTTTCGCCGAATGCGGAGTGCCGGTCGAAACGGGCGCCGACCGTGGCGAACAGCCAGTCGCGGAAACCGACCTGCTCCTGGGCGTAGACGCCCGCGTTCACTGTCTTCAGAACGAACTCGTCAACGCTCTGGTTCGCGCCCGCGCCCGTGACCTCGAGGCCCGGAGCAGGGAACTTGTCGCCGCTGTTGTCCGACGTGTGCCGGTCGCTGATCAGCAGCTGCGCGCCCGCGACGAACGCGGATGACCAGGTGTCGTTCAGCTCGTGGTTCCAGCTCGCCTTGCCGTCGAACGTCAGGTCCCGCTTCTGGATGTCGCGCACGAAGCGCTGTCCCTGCACGTCCGTGCTCGATACGCCGCTGACGTTCCAGCCATAGGGGCGGAAGTTCTCGTAGAGCGTGCTCGTCACGTCGATGCCGAACGTCCCTTCGATCGCGAAGTCCGCGATCGGCGTGAACGTCGTCGTCAGACCGCCGCCGAACCGGCGCACGTTCTCACGACGCAGGATCGCCATCGTCTCGGGGATGGTGGAGAATGCGAAGGCGCCCGTCGGGTTGCCCGCGGGATAGTCGCCGGCGGGCCCCCGTGCGAGCTCCGGCTTCGACATAATCGCCAGCGAGAACGCGCCGTTCGTGTCGTTGCCGTTCGACGGAATGGAGTGGAAGCCGTCCGTGTAATTCGTCGTCAGGCGCATGCGCAGGTTCTCGATGGGGTAGATCGAGAGCGTCGCATTCGCCTGCTTCTTCTCGTCCAGGTCACGCTCCGCCTCGAACGGTGCCGGCACCTGGTCGGTTCCTCCGAACGGGCCGTCCTCCTTCGCATAGCGACCGGATACGAAGTAGCTGATCGCATCGGATCCACCGCTCACGGACAGCGCGTGACTCTGGAAGTTGCCCGTCTCGAAGACGAAGGGCGTAAGCGGTGTCGTGAACACCTCGTACGGCTGGATGTTCTGTCCCCAGAATTCACTCAGGCGCGCAGCCGCCGTGTCCGAGCGGGCAAAGCCGGCAAGCGGCAGGTAGCGCGAGTCCGGCTGCGAGGAGAAGCCCCACTCCGTCTGCAGCTCCCAGCGCGGCGCGCCCGCATGGCCATTCTTGGTGAAGATCTGGATGACGCCGTTCGACGCTTCCGTGCCGTACAGCGTCGCAGCCGCGGCGCCCTTCAGCACCTCGATGCGCGCGATCGCCTCCGGGTTGATGTCGTTCAGACGTGATGCTGCGCCGACACCCCCCTGACCGCCCTCGGAGTTGATCCGCACGCCGTCGACGTAGATGATCGGCTGGTTCGCCTGCGAGAGTGACGCGCCGCCGCGAATCAGGATGTTCGCACCCTCGCCCGCCATGCCACCGGTCTGCTGCACGACCACACCGGGCTCGCGCCCCTGCAGCACTTCCGCCATGCTGGCCGTCGGCGCATCCTCCAGCCGGTCCATGTTGATCGTCGCAACCGTGTTGCCGAGTCGCTTCTTCTCGACCGCCTGACCCGCACCCGTGACCACGACCTCGTCCAGCGCAATCGCCGATTCGCTCAGCTGCAGGTTGATCGTGACCGATTCACCCGCCCCGAGCGTGACCGACCGCTCCGATGTGCTCCAGCCGATCAGCTGGACGCGCAGCGTGTGCGTACCGGGAGCAACGTTCAGGAGGAGAAAGCTGCCGCTCTCGTTCGTGAGCGTGCCGATCCCGGTCCCCGGAATGAAGACCTGCGCACCGACCAGGGGCCGGCCGTGCTCCGACGAGACCGTGCCCGCGATCCGGGCATTCTCCTGCGCCGCGGCCCCGAGTGGCACGAGCAGGAACAGCAGCACGAACGTGATGCGGTTGAATCGGGCGTGCATTCTCACCTCCGGGTGCACCGGTTGGACAGAGTGTGCCCTGCACGGCGCTGCCACGCGGACAGCGCCCTTCGTAAATCCGTCAATGCTGCGCTTGAGGCGGTCCGGCGTCGGGCCGCGGAGTACGGCTATGGTAGGCCGGGTGTATCCCGGCGCAGAACACCGCCGGCTATTGCGCGTCCCGGCGGTGCAGGCAGTAAACGGCGCGGGGCCGTTTCTTTCGTCGTTGTGGCAGGAATCGACGAGCAGTGTACGAGTCGACAGGTTTCCGTGTCAAGCTGCAGCCGCCGGCATGGATCTGGCCGATGCTATGCAGCGTGGCCGCCCGCGCAACCCGGCCGCACAAGCCAACACCCGAAGCGGACTGAAGGAGGACGTCGTGCATACCGAACACCTGCAGAACGTGCGAACGCTGCCTGCGCTCGGAGGATGGCTGGTGGCAATCGGTGCGACGTCCCTGCTCGTATTCGTCTTCATCGCGAGCGGGCTCCTGGGCGAGGGACACGGCGAAGAGCTCTGGGTGAGCGTTGCCCTGATCGCCGGCTTCTGGGCAGGCGGCTACTTCGCCGGCTTCCGCGCCATGCAGGCGCCCATCCTCCATGGCATCGCGCTCGGTCTCACGTCCATTCTTGTCTGGTTCCTGCTCAACCTGCTCGCGTCCCTGTTCTTTCCGACGTTCCGCTGGGAAGGTCTCACCCCCGAGCTGACCGCCGGGCTCCTGGTCGCGCACATCGTCGCGTCAGTCGTGGGGGCACTCATGGGCTACAACATGGCGCTGCGGGGTCGGCCGAGCCTGGAAGAACATCCGCCCGAGGGCGTGGAGCCGCAGCGGGAAGCGTAGCACCGGCGCCTCGTCTCCGTCTCCGTCTCCGTCTCCGTCTCCGGCGACAGGCGCGTGCGCGCGTTGCCGGGATGCGCAAAATGCGCTCGTGCCGTGACGTCGATCTGGTTGTGAGCAGGGACGATGACGTGGGCGGGCGTGCTGGTGTCGTTGATCCAACCTCTGTTCCCGGCTAGCTTTTCGCGGGCCGGTAGCTCAGTGGTAGAGCAGGGGCCTTTTAAGCCCAGGGTCGTGGGTTCGATCCCCACCCGGCCCACTGAGAAAAATTCGACAGTCCGACAGGTCCCGCCCGCGTGGGGCAGGCAGGCCGTCCGCCGCGGAGCACGAGCACGCCCGTTGGGTGCACGCAGCAGCCTGGGCGAAGCGTGCTTTGGCGCACTCCGCTGGGCCGCGCCGGCAAGCCTGCTGGGAATCGTCCAGCCAATGTTGCTTGCGTCCGGCTTCGGTCGAATGAGAGCAACGTTGCCTTCGATTATCCAAGCCAATGTTGCTTGCGTCCGGCTCCGGGCGAATGCGTGCAACGTTGCCTTCGATTATCCAAGCCAATCTTGCTTGCGTCCGGCCCCGGGCGAATGCGTGCAACGTTGCCTTTGATTATCGACGCCGATGCTGTTCGCGTCCCGGCGAAGGCCAGCGAGTCCAACGTTGCCTGTGAAGGCCTCTCCGCCGTGCACGATTTCGTTGGCACGCATGCACCCCCACTCCCCCACCACCTTTTCCGTCTGGCCCGTTGCCTGCAACCTGTCGGCGGCTCACGTGCGCCGCGCGGGCGGCGGAGATGCGGGCAGCGCAGCCGGGAGAGGCGATGAAGAGCGATCAACGGACAATCAGGACACGGGCAGCGCAGCCGACGGGGCAGCGATGACCAGCGATGAGGGCAGGATCGATGGAGCAGGGCTGGTTGCGAACGTACGGTATGCGCTGGACGCACTGGTTCAGCTGACGGAGCGGCACTCGCGAGAGTTTCGCGCCTCCGTGCTGCTGGTATCAGCCGACGGGCGGCTGCTGGATTGTGCGGGCCCGCGTCTGCCACTGGAGTACCGTCGGGCAATCCACGGCCAGAAGGTCGGGGAAGGAGCGGGCTCGTGCGGCACTGCGGCGTTCCGCGGAGAGCGCGTGATCGTGGGCGACATCGCGCGGGATCCGCTCTGGGCCGACTTTCGCGACATCGCGCTGGCAAACGGGCTGCGCGCCTGCTGGTCGCAGCCGATCAGATCCAGTACCGGCGAGGTGCTGGGGACGTTCGCGCTGTACTACGATGCGCCGCGGCTGCCCGACGCCGAGGAGATCCGGCTGATCGAGACGGCCGCGGCGCGCGCCGCCGTGATGCTCGAGCAGGCGCGCCGCGGCGCGAGTGCGGAAGCGCTCGTGGAGGAGCTGCGTTCCGGTTAGGTCTCGCTCAGCCCACCGCTTCCCGCCCGGCTGCCACGATGGAGCTGCGTAGCGTTCAGGTCTCGCTCAGCCCACCGCTTCCCGCACGGCTGCCACGATGCGGGACTCCAGCTGTCCCAGGCTCGAGCAGCGCGCGTTGCCGGATGTGCCGCCGGTGTTCTGCCCGATCGCTTCGACTCGTGTGAGCAGCGTGCTGCCGCCCTCACCCAGCGGCTCGACCTGCGTGGCGATCGACAGGTGGATCCGGTACGAGTCGGCGTAGAGTCCGGCCGGCCCGCGCCCGCAATCGAAGTAGGAAGACATCCGCACTCCGCCGAGCCGGCGTGAAACGACGTGCGGCTGGACCACGGCCAGTCGGTTCTGCGCATCGATCTCCGGGACCGGCAACCCGACGCTCGCGAATGCGGCCGGCAGCACCTCGAGGACCTCTGCCGGCGTCGCGTCCACGCTGTTGCGGGCGACGTAGTCCTCGCGTGTCAGGCGCATCTCTCCCGCCACCGTGCCGTCGGCGCTCGAGATGGTGACGACGTCCTCCACCGGCGAGCGGGGTGCAAGGCCCGGCTCACGCGCTCCGCATCCCGCCACGACCAGCATCAGTACTGCGACGGACCACGTTCTCATCAGGCCTCCTCGTTCATGGCGCGCGCCGCTTCGATCACCTCGAGGACGGACACGGCATCCTGCGGGTCAACAGGCACGGGCGCACCGGCGCGCACGGCTGCGACCAGCTCTTCATAGAAGGTAATCCACCGACCATGCTCCGTAGCAACCGGAACGTTGTCGGTATCCGCGCCCAGCCGTCCCCATGCATTCTCCGACTCGGCACTCCAGCCGGGGTGCGGTCGTTCCCCCGCACGCAGCCGCGCCTCCTGCACGTCCACCCCCCACTTCGTGAACGCGGCCTGCATTCCGAGCACGCGGAAGCGCGGGCCGGCCTGCGCGGCCAGCTCGCTCATCCACAGGTGAGAACGCACACCCGACGCGTGTCGTAACGCGACGAACGTGTCCGCGTCCACTGCAGCATCCTCGCTGCGGCCGACGAGCTCGGCGTAAACGCCGCTGACCGGGCCGAACAGCATCAGCGCCTGGTCGATCAGGTGCGCGCCCAGGTCGTACAGGAGACCGCCCGCATCACCTGGTGCCGCAGACTGTCGCCAGCCGGGCTTGGGCTCCGGCCGCCACCTCTCGAAGCGCGACTCGAACCGCAACACCCGGCCGAGCCGCCCCTCATCGAGCAGCCCGCGAACCGTGAGGAAGTCACCGTCCCAGCGCCGGTTCTGAAACACAGTCAGGATGCGGTCACGGCTCGCCGCCCGCTCCACCAGCGCCCGTGCCGTCGCGGAATCCGCCGCCAGGGGCTTGTCTACCACGACGTGCAGTCCTGCGTCCAGCGCCGCCGTCGCAAGCGGCGCGTGTGTTCGGTTCGGCGCTGCGACTACAACCAGCTCGAGGTCCCCCGACGACCAGAGCGACTCCACCGTCTCCACCACGCGGACGCCCGGATGTTCGGCCCCAGCCTGGGCGGCACGCGTCGCATCCCTCGTCACGACCGCAACGAGCCGCAGACCCGGCACGGCCGCGATCAGCGGCGCATGAAAATGCCGGCCCGCCAACCCGTAGCCGATCAGGCCGACGCGTATGGCCTCGTCGCCGGGGGTGCGGTTGTAACGAAATGCTTGCATTCCCTGACCTAACATTGTAAACGTTTCCATCGCCAGTACGGCCCGCGCCCGCCAGCAGCTGTCCACACCGGGAGCCGGCAGGCGAAGCATGTCCGCACGGGCGGCAGGGCGGGGCGGCGTGGCAGGTTCAGCTTGCCAGGGTATGCCCGCCCGGGTGGCGGGTGGCCTGACAGGGACCTCGGCCTGATGGCATGCCGCGGCCGCCTCGCAGAGCCGCATGGCAGGGCCGCAGGGCACGGCGGAGCAGGGCGTTCACGGCAGGCGCAGCGCAGGACTTCAGCCAGAAGGTCGAGATGCGGGCGACGATCCGGGACGTGGCGCGGGAGGCGAACGTGTCGATAGCCACGGTCTCGCGCGTGCTCAACGAGAGCGGACCGGTGAGGCAGGCGACGCGCGAGCGGGTGCTGGCGGCGGCGACGCGGCTGCGCTACTCGCCCAGCAGCGCGGCGCGCAGCCTGATCACGCGGCAGACCAAGACGCTGGGCGTGCTGCTGCCGGATCTCTACGGCGAGTTCTTCTCGGAGCTGATTCGCGGCATCGACCGGGTGGCGCGCGAAGCGGGCTACCACATCCTCGTTTCCACCTCACACAACCAGCGGCCGGAGGTAGAAGCAGCGCTGCAAGCGATGCGCGGGCGCGTGGACGGGCTGATCGTGATGGCCCCCGATCGCGACGTGGACGAGCTTGCGGCGCTGCTGGCCAGGCCGCTGCCGACGGTGCTGCTGAACCAGCGCACAGTGGACGGCGGTCCGCTGAACCGGATCAACATCGACAACGAGGGTGGTGCGCGCGCCCTGGTGGCGCACCTGATCCGTTCGGGTCACCGGCGGATCGCACTGATCGGCGGCCCGCCGGCGAACCTCGACGCGGATGCGCGGCGTCGCGGGTACCGTGCGGCGCTCGCTGCGGCGGGCCTGTCCGCGGATCCGGAACTGGAGGTGACGGGGGAGTTCACGGAAGCCGGCGGCCACGAGGCCGCGCAGCTATTGCTGCGCCTGGAGGAGCGACCGACCGCGGTGTTCGCCGCAAACGACGCCATGGCGATCGGCGCGCTGCACGCGTTCGTCGAGGCAGGGTTGTCGATCCCCACGGACATCTCGCTGGCCGGCTTCGACGACATCCCGATGGCGCGCTACCTCCGTCCGTCCCTCACCTCGGTGCGCGTTCCTATTCAGGAGCTGGGCAGTCGTGCGACGGCGCGACTGCTCGACCTGCTCGCGCACGCAGCGGACGACAGTGCGTGGGACGTGGTGCTCCCGACGGAGCTGGTCGTGCGCGCCTCGAGTGGTGCGCCGCGGTCGAGGAAAGATGCAGTTCGTGTCTGAGCGCAGCATGCGACTTCGTCCGTTCCTGCTTCTGCTTGCGGCGGGCTGTGCGTCACCCGGCTCTGCCCTTCCGTCGCCCTCGTCGGATCCCGCGCCATCCTCCGCTGCTGCTGCTGCTGCTGCTGCTGTTGTTCCCGATCATCGTCCCGACCTCCGTGCACGCCATCGACTGGAGGCTCCCCGACGCGAGCAGTTCGTCGACTCGATCCTTGCGCTGATGACGCTGGAGGAGAAGCTCGGGCAGCTGAACCAGCCGGGTGGTCCCGGTGCGGACACCGGTCCGGCGCAGCGTGCCGGCAGCGAGGCGGACGTGCGGGGAGGACACGTCGGCTCGTTCCTGGGCGTGCATGGCGCGGCGAACACGCGCAGCCTGCAGCGGATTGCAGTCGAGGAGACGCGACTCGGCATACCGCTCCTGTTCGCGCACGACGTCATTCACGGATTCCGCACGATCTTCCCGGTCCCGCTGGCGGAGGCGGCGAGCTTCGATCCGGAGGCGGTCGAGCGCGCCTCGCGCATCGCCGCGATCGAGGCGTCTGCGCACGGTGTCACGTGGACCTACGCGCCGATGGTCGACATCGCGCGCGACCCGAGGTGGGGACGGATCGTGGAAGGTGCGGGTGAGGACCCCTACCTCGGCAGTGCCATGGCCGCAGCGCGCGTGCGCGGCTTCCAGGGCTCGGACCTGGCCGCCGACAACACCATCCTTGCCACGGCGAAGCACTTCGTCGCCTACGGTGCCGCGGAAGGCGGGCGCGACTACGACGCTGCAGACGTCCCGGAGCGCACGCTCCGCGAGATCTACCTGCCTCCGTTCCACGCCGCTGTCGACGCCGGCGTCGGGTCCGTCATGGCGGCGTTCAACGAAGTCGCTGGCGTGCCGATGCATGCGCACGACGGCCTGATCGACGGACTGCTGCGCGAGGAGTGGGGCTGGGACGGCATTCTCGTCAGCGACTACACCGGCATCATGGAGCTGCTGAATCACCGCGTGGCGGCGGACAGCGCTGCGGCGGGCGCGCTCGGGCTCCGTGCGGGTGTGGATGTCGACATGATCAGCCGCATCTACCTGCGTCATGGTCCGTCGCTTGTAGCCGAGGGACACGTCGAGGAGGGCGTCATCGACGACGCCGTGCGCCGCGTGCTGCGCGCGAAGTACGATCTCGGTCTGTTCGAGGATCCCTATCGGTATGCGGATCCGGCGCGGACCGATTCGCTCACGATGCGCCCGGAGTTCCTGCAGCACGCGCGCGAGCTCGCCCGCAAGTCGATCGTGCTGCTCCAGAACGATCCGGTGAACGGCACGCCGCTGCTGCCGTTGCGCAGGGACGTGCCCACGATCGCCGTGATCGGGTCGCTGGCCGCGGACTCCGGCTCGGCACTCGGCTCCTGGGCCGCACTGGGCAGGCCGCAGGACGCGGTGCCGATCCTGGACGGCATCCGCGCCGCCGTGTCACCCGACACCGAGCTGCTGTACGCACCGGGTGCACCGGTCGACAGCGTCGACCGTAGCGGCTTCGAGGAGGCGATCCGCATCGCGCGCGCGGCGGACGTCGTCGTGCTGGTGGTGGGTGAGCACCGCGACATGAGCGCCGAGGCTCGCAATCGCGCCGACATCGGATTGCCCGGTGTGCAGCAGGAGCTGGTCGAGGCGGTGTACGCGACCGGCACACCGGTGGTCACCGTGCTGACCAACGGCAGGCCGCTCGCGATCCCGTGGCTGGCGGAGAACGCGCCAGCCATCCTGGAGACGTGGTATCTCGGCGTGCAGATGGGACCGGCCGTCGCGGACGTGCTGTTCGGTGACTACAACCCGGCAGGTCGGCTGCCCGTCACCTTCCCGCGCACCACCGGGCAAGTCCCCATCTACTACAACCACAAGAGCACCGGGCGTCCTCCTGCGGAAGACCGTTACACGTCGAAGTACATCGACGTGCACTGGACGCCACAGTATCCGTTCGGCCACGGTCTCAGCTATACGACGTTCGCGTACAGCGCGCCGCGCCTGTCCGCGACGTCCGTCGCGGCCGCCGACTCGCTGGTGGTGAGCGTGGAGGTGACGAACACTGGCGAGCGTGCGGGCGACGAGGTCGTGCAGCTCTACGTGCGCGACGAGGTCGCTTCCGTCACACCGGCAGTGCGCCGATTGCGCGGCTTCCGTCGCATCCGGCTGCAGCCGGGCGAGACACGCTCCGTTTCCTTTACGCTTCACCCGCGCGACCTCGCGTTCTGGAACGCGGCCATGCAGCGGGTGGTCGAGCCCGGCTGGTTCACCGTGATGCTCGGCGGCAGCTCGCAGGATGTGCAGCAGGCGCGCTTCCAGGTGACCGGTCCCGTATTCGAGCTGGGGCCGTAGCTGCTTCCTTTCTGACCGGTACGTGGGTGGGCACAGCCGCGCCGTACGCACCGTCATCACGTACTCGCAGATCCGATCCACTGCAACGCTGGTTCCGTCAACATCGAGGTGAAGGCCATGAGTGGAGAGACGACCCGAATGCAGGAGCGGCGCGGGGCAACGCGCTGCGCGGGACTGCGCGCGAAGGAGCGCGCGTGCGGCTACGGAGGTCGATGGAGCAGTATCCGAACAGCGGCCGCGGCACTGCTGTTCGCTCTCGCACCGTCTCTGGCCGCAGCCCAGGACTTTGCCGTGTCCGGACTGGTCACGTCCGCGGAGGATGGCCGGCCGCTGCCGGGTGTCGCCGTGATGGTGGACGGCACCGACATCGGCATGGTCACCGGGTCCAACGGCCGCTACCTCCTGCGCGTGCCGGACAGCAACGGCACACTCGTGTTCAGCAGCATCGGCTTTGCTGAGCAGCGCGTGCCGATCGAAGGACGCAACACGATCAACGTGTCGCTCGCGACCGAGGCGATCGCGCTGCAGGAGATCGTCGCGATCGGTTACGGCACGCAGCAGCGCCGTGATGTGACGGGCGCGGTGGCGAGTGTGTCGGGCGAGGACATCGACGACGTCGCCACACCTTCGGCGGTGCAGGCGCTGCAGGGACGGGTAGCGGGCGTGCAGGTGACGCCGCAATCCGGAGAGCCGGGCGTCGGTGCGATCGTGCGGATCCGCGGCGTCGGTACGCTCAACAATGCGTCGCCTCTCTACGTGGTCGACGGCATGCTGCTCGACGACATCAACTTCCTCAGCCCCAGCGATATCCAGTCGATCGATGTGCTGAAGGACGCATCCGCGACGGCGATTTACGGCTCGCGTGGAGCAAACGGTGTGGTGATCGTGACCACGAAGTCCGGCACCATCGAGCGGCCGACGCAGTTCGGGATCACGGCATGGGCTGGCATGCAGGAGCCCCTGCGCACGATCGACCTGGTCAACGCGCAGGAGTATGCCGTGCTCGCCAACGAGCTGGCGCAGAACTCCGGGCAGGCGGAGCCGTTCCCAAACCCCGGCTCGCTCGGCCAGGGAGTCGACTGGCAGGACCAGGTCTTCGGCAGCGCCCCGATCCAGAACTACCAGGTGAACGCGAGCGGCGGAACGGAGCGCATTACCTACTACTTCAGCGCGAACCTGATCCGTCAGGAAGGCATCATCGACCGCTCGGACTTCGATCGCCTTACTCTGCGCTTGAACAACGACTACCAGCTGACTGACGCATTCGCGATCGGTCACAACATCAGCTTCTCCTATACCGACACGCAGGATCCGCCCGGGGTGCTGAGCGCGATCTACCGTGCGGATCCCACCATTCCGGCCCGCAACGAAGACGGCTCATTCGCGGACATGAGCATCCGGTCCTCGGCGGGAAACCCCGCGGCGGTGATCGAGTTCACGAACAACGACCGCGAGCAGCGGCGGCTCGTCGGCAACGTCTTCGCCGATGTCAGCTTCCTCAACAACTTCAATCTCCGCTCCAGCTTCGGCCTGGACTACGAGGACGGCGACTTCCGTTCCTTCGTGCCCGTCTATTTTGTGTCCGCCGTGCAGCAGAACGTGGACTCGGACCTGAACGTCCGCTTCGACAACCGGAACAGCTGGCTCTGGGAGAACACGCTCAACTACAACTGGGCCAGTCAGAACCACCGGGTGAACGCGCTTGCAGGGATCACGGCGCAATCCTTCTTCTCGGAGAACATCGGCGGCTCCCGGATCAACCTGGCCGGTGAGGATCCGAGCCTCTGGTTCCTCAACGCAGGTGACGCAGCCGGACAGACCAACTTCAACGCCGCGGAAGACTGGCGCATGCTGTCCTACCTCTTCCGCACGAACTACACGCTGCTTGACCGGTACCTGTTCACCGGGTCGCTGCGCATAGACGGCTCTTCGCGGTTCGGCGAAGACAACCGCTACGGGTACTTCCCATCCTTTGCAGTTGGCTGGAACATGGACCAGGAAGCGTTCATGCAGGACGTCGACTGGGTTTCGGCGCTCAAGTTGCGCGCGAGCTGGGGACAGATCGGTAACGACAAGATCGGGCCCTACCCGGCGGTCGCGACCGTGACCGGCAACCTGAACGCGGTGTTCGGAGACGACGAGGATCTGAACTTCGGCGCAACGCCGGTCCGCCTCGCGAACCCGGAGGTGAAGTGGGAGCGGACCACGCAGTTCAACATCGGCGCGGACATGGCCCTCTTCCAGGGCCGTCTGGGCGCCACGCTCGACTACTATACGCGCACCACCGACGACATTCTGATCGACGTGCCGATCCCGCGCTACATCGGCGCGCAGGGACAACCATTCGTCAACGCCGCCGAGGTGAAGAACTCCGGCTTCGAGGCGAGCCTTACCTGGGCCCTGCAGCGCGACAACTGGGGCTACGAGATCGGTGTGAACGGGGCGACCGTCAACAACGAGGTGCTCGCGCTGGCCGAGGGCCGCTCGGAGATCTTCGGTGGCGGCCTCGGCAACGAAACCGGCTTCACCACGAAAACGGTCGTCGGGGAGCCGATCGGCTCGTTCTTCGGGTTCCGCACCGACGGCGTCTTCCAGAACGAGGCGGAGCTCGCGGCCGGCCCACTGCGCGGTACTGAATCCATTGGTGATCTGCGCTTCGTCGATACGAATGGCGACGGCCAGATCAACAATGAGGACATGACGTTCCTGGGCTCGCCGATCCCTGATCTCACGTACGGCATGTTCGCGCGCTTCAACTACGGCGCGTTCGACTTCTCTGCCCAGTTCTCCGGGGTGACGGGCAACGAGGTGTTCAACGGCAAGAAGGCGGTGCGCTTCGGCATCGAGAACTTCGAGCGTTCCTATCTCGACCGCTGGCACGGCGAGGGAACGAGCAACACGGAGCCGCGTGTGACCAACGCCGGTCACAACTACGTGGCGTCCGACCGCTTCATCGAGGATGGCTCGTACTTCAAGCTGCAGAATGCCCAGCTCGGGGTGCGGCTGCCATCGAGGGTGATCCGTGCCCTCCCGATCGATGGTGCGCGGCTCTACGTGAACGGCACGAACCTGTTCATGATCACCGATTACAGCGGCTACACGCCCGAGCTACCGGCGGACAACGTCATCTCGAGCGGGATCGACTTCTTCGGGGGCGTTTATCCCCCGGCCCGCACGCTGACCATCGGTCTCGACGTCACGTTCTGAGCGACTGAATCCAGGGAGTTCGAACCATGAGCAAGAGAACGAAGAGCTGGGCAGTCGCGACGATGGTTGGGCTCGCTGTGCTGGGCACCAGCGCATGCGACGACTTCCTCGCGACCGAACCCAAGGCAGAGCTGACTACCGGCAACTTCTTCCAGACCGAATCGCAGGCGATCGCGGCGACCAACGCGACGTATCACATGCTCCGCGAATGGCCGGTGCATGTTTTCGCGTGGCTCGGTATGACGGACATGGCGTCTGATGATGCGACCAAGGGGAGCACGCCCAACGATGCGGCGTTCCTGTCGGATTTCGAGAATCTCAGCTGGACGTCGGGCAACGGCGCGTTCCTCGATACATGGACCGGCTACTACCAGGGGATCTACCGTGCGAACATCGCCATCAACGGGATCCCGCAGGTCACGGGTGACGCGCAGCTCAAGCAGCGGCTGATCGGCGAGAACAAGTTCCTGCGCGCCTACTTCTACTTCTTCCTCGTGCGTGCGTACGGCGGCGTACCGCTCATCACCGCTCCGCTGTCGCCGAGCGAGTACCGCACCCAGGTGCGCGCGTCCGAGGCCGACATCTGGGCGCTCATCGAGCAGGACCTGACGGATGCGATCGCGGCGCTGCCGGAGAGCTACGGCGGTGACGACGTAGGTCGCGCGACCCGCGGCGCTGCCCACGCTCTCCTCGCCGAAGTCCACCTGTTCCAGGACGAGTTCGAGGACGCGTGGACGCATGCGCAGCAGGTGACCGGCTACGACCTGTTCCCCGACTACCGCACGCTGTTCACGCGCGCCGGCGAGAACTCCGTGGAGACGGTGTTCGAGGTGCAGAGCGTCGCCCTCGAGCAGCGGGGCGGCGGCTCACAGTACCAGGAAGTGCAGGGCGTGCGCGGGACACCGAACCTGGGCTGGGGCTTCAACACGCCGTCGGACAACCTGGAGGCTGCGTACGAGCCGGGTGATCCGCGCCAGCAGGCGACGATCATGTACGCCTGGGAGCTGCTGCCGGACGGATCGGGCCGGGTGGTCTATTACAACCCGCAGATGCTGAACAACCAGTACAACCAGAAGGTGTTCATCTCGCCCGAGACGCCGGGCGGGGCGGGCAACGGTGGCGTCAACATCCGCCGGATCCGCTACGCGCACGTCCTGCTGAACGCGGCGGAGGCAGCCTACCGCACGGGACGTGAGGCCGAGGCGAGGACGCTGCTGAACGAGGTGCGCGCCCGGGCCCGCGGCGACCGGGAGGTCACGCTCGGTATCCAGCCCGAGCCGCTTGCCGAGTCGATTGCCGGGAGTGTCATCGGCCTGGGAGCCGACGATTCGCGCGTGTTCGTCCGGTACGTGCCGGAGGGGTCGTCGGCGGACGCCGCCGGGCTGCAGGAGTTCACGTTCGAGTGTGCGGATGGCGCATGCGGTCAGCGGGAGATCCCGCCCGTCCGCGTGCTCAACATGGACATCATCCAGTCGGTCGCCGGCATCGACGTGCAGACGATCGACGACTACTTCGCTGCGGTCGACGCTCAGGCGCCCGGCTCGCCCGTCCAGGTCGAGGTGCTGCGCGTGACGATGGACGCGAACAACAACGTCAGCACGCAGGCTCTGACAGTGAACGTGACGGCGCAGGCATTGCTGCCGGAGGTGACCGCGTCGGGGCAGGCACTGCTGGACGCGATCTGGCACGAGCGTCGCGTCGAGCTGGCGATGGAGCAGCACCGCTGGTTCGATATCGTCCGGCAGGGACGCGCGGCGGAAGTGATGGCCGAGGCCGGCAAGGTATTCCAGACGGGCGTCCACGAGCTGTACCCGATTCCGCTGCAGGAGATCACCCTCACGGGTCTGCAGCAGAATCCCGGCTACTAGCCGGCCCTGGAAACCGGCGGTGAGCCGACAGTGCTGTCCGCAACGCGTCGACCAGGACAGGGTGGCATGTCGATCTCCGCAGGACGAATCGGCTCCCGCGCACCGGAAGATCCGGTGCGCGGGAGATTCGCGTCGACTCCCGGTATCATGAGACGAATCGCGTCCGGCAACGGAAGACACGGCTCGACCCGACGTCTGGTGCGAGCGCATGGCAGGTATTCACTCCGCCGGCCGGTCGCGGCGATGGCAGTGGTGCGCAGGATCGCATTGCTGGGGCTCGTCGCCTCGGCCGGCGTCGCCTGTGCCGCGAACGGCTCCCCCAGTGAGCCGGCAACGCCGCCCGACACCGCGTCCATGACCGACGAGGAGTTCCTCGACGATCTGCAGCGTCGCACGTTCGATTTCTTCTGGGAAACGACGAACCCGGCCAACGGAATGGTGCCGGACCGCTGGCCCACGGAGTCGTTCGCGAGCATCGCGGCCATCGGTTTCGGCCTGACTGCGTACCCCGTAGGCGCGGAGCGCGGCTGGATCAGTCGCGCACAGGCCGCCGAGCGCACGCTCAACACGCTGCGCTTCCTGTGGGACGCACCACAGGGAAACGGTGTCACGGGCATCAGCGGCTACCGGGGCTTCTTCTATCATTTCCTCGAGATGGACAGCGGCCTGCGCTTCCAGACCAACGAGCTGTCCACGATCGATACCGCCCTGCTCATGATGGGCGTGCTGTTCGCGCAGGAGTACTTCGACGGTGCGGACGCGGCGGAAACCGAGATCCGCACCCTCGCGGATTCGCTGTACCGTCGCGTCGAGTGGGACGGGTTCCTCGTGCGGCCACCGCTCATCGCCATGGCCTGGCGGCCGGAGCGCGGCTTTGGTGAATGGGACTACGAAGGCTACGACGAGGCAATGCTGCTGTACGCTCTCGCGCTCGGGTCGCCGACGCACCCGATCCCGGAGCAGGCCTGGAGCGCGTTCACCAGCACCTATCGCTGGCTGACGTTCCAGGGGCGCGAGCACGTGAACTTCGCGCCGCTGTTCGGCCACCAGTACTCGCACGTCTGGATCGATTTCCGTGGCATTCAGGACGGCTACATGCGCGGGCGTGGCATCGACTACTTCGAGAACTCCCGCCGCGCCACCCTCGCGCAGCGCGCGTACGCGATCGCCAACCCGAACGGCCGGCAGGGTTACGGCGAGAACATCTGGGGACTCACGGCGAGCGACGGCCCCGGCAACTTCAGTGCGAGCATCAACGGTCGCACGGTCGAGTTCCACGGGTACTGGGCACGCGGGGCCGCCGCGGGCGACATCCGCGACGACGGCACGATCGCACCGACTGCCGCCGGCGGGTCGGTCCCCTTCGCGCCCGAGATCGCGATCCCGGCCCTTCGTCAGATGCATCGTACCCTCGGGACCTGGCTGTATGGCGAGTACGGCTTCCGTGACTCGTTCAACCTTTCGCTGGGCGGCGTCGCCAGCACGCCGCGCGGCCGCGTCATACCCGGCATCGGCTGGTTCAACGAGGACTACCTCGGGATCGACCAGGGCCCGATCCTGCTGATGATCGAGAACCATCGCACGGGCTTCGTCTGGGACGCCATGCGCGACAACGAATACATC
>DASTYK010000132.1 GCA_035764935.1 Longimicrobiales bacterium
GCTCTGGTACAGCACTACGCCGCCGATCACATCACGGTCGACGAGTTCGAGCGTCGTGTCGACGTCGCACACCGGACGCTCGATCCGGCGGAGCTCACGCGCCTGACGTCCGACCTGCCGACGATCCGGCCGCCCCGCTCGCCCGAACCGGAGGCCGACCGGCTGCTCCGCAAGGGCGCAGAAGTCCTTGCCGGCGCAGTGCGCGAGAGCCAGACGCTGATCGCGATCATGGGCGGCGTCGAGCGCCGCGGCACCTGGACGCCGGCCCGGCGCACGATCGTGATCGCGTTCATGGGCGGTGCGGAGCTGGACTTCCGTGATGCCCGCTTCGGGCCCGGCGTCACGGAAGTCTTCATCTTCGCGACGATGGGCGGTGTCGAGATCATCGTCCCGCCGGATCTGCCCGTCGATACCAGCGGCGTCGCGATCATGGGGGCGTTCGAGCACCGCGACCAGCACATGGACCGCGCCCCCGAGATGGACGACGGTTCGCCCAGGCTGCACGTGCGCGGTTTCGTGATGATGGGTGGTGTCGAAGTCTCGATCCGCCGTCCGGGCGAGAGCGCCAAGGACGCCAGCCGGCGGATCAAGGCGGAGCGCAAGCGCCGCCGTCTCGAGGACGGTCTGTGACCGACGCGCAGCACCACGAAGAGGAGGCTCTCGGCAAGGCGTACGACGCGCGGCTGATGCGTCGGCTGCTGGGCTACCTCCGACCGTACCGCGGCCGCGTCGTCGTCGCCATCCTGATCCTGCTCGGCGCCTCGCTGATGGCCCTCGTCGGCCCCTGGCTGACGCAGCTCGCCCTGGATCGGGCCATCCCCGAGGGTGACACCCGGCTGCTCGGCCTGTTCGCACTGGCGTTTCTCGCGTCACTCATCGTCGCCTTCATCCTCGAGTACGCGCAGACGCTGATCACGACCTGGCTCGGCCAGCGCGTGATGTACGACCTGCGGCGGGAGATCTTCGGCCATCTCCAGAAGCTGGAGCTGCGCTACTACGACCGGAACCCGGTCGGCCGGCTGATGACGCGCGTGACGTCCGACGTCGAAGTGCTGAACGAGCTGTTCAGCTCGGGCGTCGTGACGGTGTTCGGCGACGTGTTCACGCTGCTCTTCATCACCGGCGCGATGCTGATCATGGACTGGCAGCTCGCGCTCGTGACGATGCTCGTGATCCCGCTGGTGTTCGTTGCGACACAGGTGTTCCGCGCCCGCGTGCGCAACGCCTACCGCGATATCCGCGTCCGGCTCGCCCGCATCAATGCGTTCCTGCAGGAGCGCATCACCGGCATGAGCATCGTCCAGCTCTTCGGCCGCGAGCGCGAAACGTCGCAGCGCTTCCGCCGGATCGACGCCGACTACCTCGATGCCCATCTCCGCTCGATCACGTACTACGCGATCTTCTTTCCGGTGATCGAGCTGCTGACCGCCACGGCATTCGCGCTCATCATCAGCTACGGCGGCGCGCAGATCCTGGGAAGCCGCGGGGCAGGGCTCGCGGAGAGCGGCATCACGGTCGGCGTGCTCGCGGCATTCCTGCAGTGGGCACGTCGGTTCTTCCAGCCGATCCAGGACCTCTCCGAGAAGTACAACATGCTGCAGGGGGCCATGGCCTCCAGCGAGCGCATCTTCGGCCTGCTCGACACGGAGCCGCCACCGGCCACGTACGGCCCGGCGCTCTCGCTTCCCGGGGACGCACAGGGCCGCATCGAGTTCCGCGACGTCTGGTTCGCATACGGCCGTACCGATGACGGCGAATGGGACTGGGTGCTGCGCGGCATCAGCTTCACGGTGGAGCCAGGACAGCGGCTCGCCGTGGTCGGCCATACCGGTGCAGGCAAGACCAGCCTGATCAGCCTGCTGATGCGCTTCTACGAGCCGCAGCGCGGCGAGATCCTGTTCGACGGGGTGCCGATCCGACAGGTCGATCCGCGGGCGCTGCGCGATCGCATCGCGCTCGTGCTGCAGGACGTCTTTCTGTTCAGCCGCGATATCGCGTACAATATCCGCCTCGGCGAAGGCAGCATCGACGATGAGCGTGTCGCGCAGGCGGCACAGCGCGTCGGCGCCGATGCAATGATCCGGCGGCTCCCGCACGCGTATGCCGAACCGCTCGGGGAGCGGGGTGCGTCGCTTTCGGTCGGGGAGCGCCAGCTGCTTTCGTTCGCGCGGGCGCTGGCCTTCGATCCGCTGGTGCTGGTGCTCGATGAGGCGACCAGCTCCGTCGACTCGGCGCTCGAGGCACGCATCGAGCAGGCGCTCGATACGCTCATGCACGGCCGGACCTCGATCGTGATCGCTCATCGGCTCTCCACGGTCCAGAACGCCGATCGGATCCTGGTGCTGCACCACGGCGAGCTGCGCGAGCAGGGCACACATGCGGAGCTGCTCGAGCGGGGCGGGTTGTATGCGCGCCTGTACGAGCTGCAGTTCGTACGGGCCCAGCAGGATCTGCCACGGGCCGCGAGTAGCTAGAAAAGGGTACCATGGCTCAGAACTTGCCCCTTTTCGGGCGACCGGGCCGGAAACGGATGCGCCAATGCGACTCGCCATCGTCCTGCTGATACTCGTGGTCGAGGCATGGGCCATCACCAGCGTGTTCGGCAGCCGGCATCCGGCCCGCAGGAAGGCCGCCTGGACCCTTGCAATCGTGCTGCTTCCTGTGGTCGGGGTTCTGGGCTGGCTTGGCCGGGGCAACCGCTGAGCCACCGCTGAGGGTGGACGTCATGAGTGAAAGAATCCTGATCGTCGACGACGATCCCAATTCACGCGACATCGTGCAGACCTTCCTCGAGTCCAGGGGCTATCACGTCGAAGCGGCGGAGGACGGGCAGGCTGCCCTTGCCCGCCTCGAGGACCTCAAGCCGGGCCTCGTGCTCCTGGACGTGATGATGCCGGGCATGGACGGGTGGGAAGTCGCGCGTGTCATCAAGAATCATCCCGACTTCGGAAACACGCGGGTCGTGATGCTGACCGCGCGCAGTGATTTCACGGACAAGACCGAGGGTCTGCGCGCGGGCGCGGACGACTACATCGTCAAGCCGATCCGCCTCGAGGAGCTGGCGGAGCGGGTCGAAAAGAACCTGGCCGTTCGGGAGAAGACCGCTTGAAGATCGTTGCTCGCGTGCGCGATGAAGCGCTGCGCCGGGTGATCGATGGCGCTGCGGCAGCGATGGGCGCCGAAGTCGCGGATGAGCCGATGGATGGCGGCAGCGGCGAGGCGTACAATACGCCGGTCGACGCAATGATCGTGGAGCTCGACAGCAACACGGACGCGGAGTCGCTGCGCAGCCAGGCACGGCGACGCAACGCCGCGCTCGTCGTGGCGTGTCACGCAGACACGCAGTGCGCGGACGTCACGGCCGCCGATGCCGACGACTGGATCGTTCTGCCCGTCACGGAAGAGGAGCTGCAGATCCGCCTGCGCGTCGCGGCCAACCGCGCGGGCGGCAAGACCGCTGCACGGCGCAAGCATGACGCGGCCGAGCTGGTGCGGTACGAGGAGCTGCTCTTCGACAAGCTGACCGGATTCCCTACCCTGGCCGTGATGACCGAGCGCGCCCGCGACCTGCTGGAGCGACGCGGCGAGCTCACCGTCCTCTACATCCAGTTCGTCTGGTACGAGAAGATCGAGGAGATCTACGGCTGGCAGAAGCTGGACGACGTCCTGGAGACCACGGCCGGCGCGCTGCGCTCCTTCTACGCGGAGGAGCACCGGCCGGACGAGAACATCATGATGGTCTCTCACATCGCCGACGACGATTTCATCCTCCTCACGCACGTGCCCACCTCACCCGCGGCCGCGGAGCGGCGCCTGCGCGACGTCACGCAGCGACTCGAGGCACACCTGCGCCAGCAGGTCGAGACCGAGCACGGCGAGGACATCGCGGCACTGTGCGGCATCTACGTCGGCGCTTCGACGGTATTCCGCAACCCGAAGATCCGAACCGAGCGGCTGATCTATCGCGGCATCCGTGAAGCGGCGCAGGCAGCGCGCGGTGCCGAGCAGTGGGAGCGCACACGCAAGGTGAGCGGGCTGAAGTCGACGATCCGGGACGGCGCGGTGTTCATCGAGTACCACCCGATCATCGTGAGCGAGACCGAGGAGGTCTACGGCTTCGAGGCGCTCGCCCGCGGGATGCGTCGCGAGCTGCGCTCGCCCGAGATCCTGTTCGAAGTCGCGGAGGAGGCCAACCTTGTCTGGGAGCTGAGCCGGCTGCTGCGGCAGCGTGCCGTCGAGGGCATCCTGGACGAGCTGAAGGACGGACAGTTCCTGTTCCTGAATATCGATCCGCACGACTTCGACGATCCGACGTTCCGCAACCTGGACCCTGCCGACCTCGGCATTGACGATCCGAGCCGCGTGGTGCTCGAGATCACGGAGCGCACGGCGATCAAGGACTACCCGCGCTTCCAGGAGTACCTGAAGTCGTTCCGTGAGCGCGGATTCCGCTTCGCCGTCGACGACGCCGGCAGCGGTTACGCCGGCCTCGGCTCCATCGCGAACCTCGCGCCCGACTACATCAAGCTCGACATCTCACTGATCTCGAACATCGACACGAACTTCCTCAAGCAGAACCTGGTCGAGACGCTGGTGCAGTTCGCTGACACGCACGGCGCCAAGGTCGTGGCAGAGGGCGTGGAGCGGCGCGAGGAGTTCGAGACGGTGAAGCAGCTCGGCGTGCACCTGACACAGGGATTCCTGTTCCACAAGCCGCGCTACTCGGGGCATCCTGACCGCGGCGGTGCGCGATTCCAGCACGCTGGCGTGCGCAACGACTAGCTTTTCCTACCACGGAGAGCACGGAGGTTTTTTCTACCACGGAGAGCACGGAGGGCACGGAGTTTTTTTCACCGCTGAGGCGCGAAGGGCGCTGAGAGTTGGTGACGTACCCTGCCGGTCTTAGCCTTTCGTTCGTTGCAATAGAGGATTCGGATTTCTGATTTGCAGCGTGAATGTGAATGCGCTGCGTCCGGGGTGTGTGCAGTGACGTGGTGGTGGATCGAGTTCAGACAATGCATGACGCGCACCGGCGAGCAGAATCGCCGATGCGCGTTTTCTCTTGTTCAGTGATGCTGTGCAGGTTCTCACCTCAGCGCCCTTCGCGCCTCAGCGGTGAATAACTCTGTGTATCTCCGTGCGCTCCGTGGTAGATAAAAATCTACTGAATCGGCGTACCGAGAACGCGCGGCCCGCGATGAACGGGCGCCTCCGGCTCGGGCCGAGCCAGGCGAGGCACGTCACCGTCGGCGGATGCCAGGGCTGCTTCGCTGTAGTTGCTCCCCGGATGCCACAGGATCCACTCGTCGTAGCCGGCGTCGTAGACGGCGCGGATCTGCTCGCGGACGTGCCAGGGGCTGTAGCGGGGCGGGCCGAGGGTGAAATCCTGGAGCCAGGGGATGACCCGGGCCGCGTTCTCGACGCCGTCGGTGCGCTTCCGCGCGTGTGCGAGGGCGGTCTTCACGACCTCGTACGGCTCGGCATTGGGCTCTGCGATGCCGTAGCTGCCGCGCGCGTAGTGGGACGGGTAGACCATCGGCAGCAGCGCGTCAGTGACGTCCACCATCTTTGCCCAGCGCTGGCCGATGCCGAGATCGTCGCCGGCCGAGGTCGTCAGGCCGAAGACGTCGGCGGTGACCGGGACGTCGAGATCGGCGAGCTTCTCGTTCGCGTAGACCAGGAACTGGCGGATGCCGTCCTCCTTGGTGCGGCCGTCGCGTGCGGGCCATTCGGCGGTGCGCATGTGCGAGAGCGGCACGTCGGGGAAGCGGACGTAGTCCCACTGGATCTCGGAGAAGCCGATGCGGATCGCTTCCCGTGCGATCTCGATGTTGTAATCCCACACCGCGCGGTTGAACGAATCGACCCAGTGGTAGCCGTGGGTGTCCTCCCACGTGCCCGTGCCGTCGACCTTCTGCACGGCGAGCGATGGACGGGCGTTCGCGAGGATGGGGTCGCGGAACACGACGATGCGCGCGACGGGATAGATGCCGTTCGCCTTCAGCTTGTCGAGCACGGCGCGCATGTTCGGCACGTATGCGCGCGTCGCGCCGATCTCGTTCGCGAGCGGGACCGCGGAGCGGTAGCTGATCTCGCCCGCCTCCTTGACGTCGATGACGAAGGTGTTGATCTCCGTGGCGTTCGCGATGCCGATCAGGCGATCGAGCTTGCGTTCCGAGCCGGCGGCGTACGCGTTCAGATAGATGCCGCGGATCGCGTCGGGGCGCGGCACCCGTGTCGCGGGATCCGCAGCGGGCAGCGGCTCGGGCGCCGTGGCGGAGGGCGTCGGCTCAGCGGGGGCCGCAGTCGCGGCCTCCGGCGGAGATTCGACGTCGGGCATCGCCTGGTCCCCGGCGGCCGAATCGCCGGCGGGCGTGATGCCCGGCTCCTGCTGCGGCGGGAACGCGCGCGCAGCGCCGAACAGGCTGGCGGCGAGGACGACGGCGCCGGCGGCGAGGTAACTGCGGCGACGCCCCTGGAAGAGGTTCGCTGCGATGCTGCGTACGTCGAGCATGCTGCTGCTCACGTGTGCCCTGCCCTGTTCGGTGAATCATCGTGCTGCGCACTGCGCCAGCCCCTGACGCAGTGCATGCTGCACGCCGTGTACCACTCTAGAGCCGTGGGTGCGCGCGTCAGTATGTGGGCATTGCCGGGTCGATCTCGGTGGCCCAGCCGGTGATGCCGCCGCGGAGATGTGAGACGCGCTCGAAGCCGGCCGCGCGCATGTACTCGAGGGCCTGCTGGCTGCGGCTGCCCGACCGGCAGTACAGGACGATGTCCTGGTCGCGATCGAGATCGTCCATCGCGTCGGGCAGGTCGCCCAGCGAGATGAGACGGGCCCCGTGATCGCCCAGGTTCGCGATGTTCCACTCGAACGGCTCGCGGATGTCGATGAGCTGCAGCGGCTCGCCGGTCTCGATCCGCTGCTTGAGCTGCGCAGGCGTGAGTTCGCCTTCCATGTCGATGGTCTCCGTGGTCGTTGCTTCGGCCACGCCGCAGAACGCGTCGTAGTCGATCAGTTCGGTGATGGTTGGCTCGTCCCCGCAGACGGGGCACGATGCATTGCGCGCCAGGCGCAGCTCGCGCCAGCGGAACGACAGCGCGTCGAACAGCGCGATGCGCCCCTTCAGTGTCGTGCCCGTGCCGAGCACGATCTTGAGCGCCTCGAGCGCCTGCAGGGAGCCAATGATGCCGGGCAGCACACCCAGCACGCCGCCCTCGGCGCAGCTCGGCACCAGCCCGGGCGGCGGCGGCTCACGGAAAAGGCAGCGGTAGCACGGCCCTTCCCGGCCACCGAACACCGCGACCTGACCTTCGAAGCGGTAGATCGAGCCATACACGTACGGCTTGTCGAGCAGGACGCACGCGTCGTTGACCAGGTAGCGCGTCGGGAAGTTGTCCGTGCCGTCGATGACGACGTCGTAGTCGCCGAGGATCTCGAGCGCGTTCTCA
Source organism: Longimicrobiales bacterium (assembly GCA_035764935.1). Classification (NCBI taxonomy): domain Bacteria; kingdom Pseudomonadati; phylum Gemmatimonadota; class Longimicrobiia; order Longimicrobiales; species Longimicrobiales bacterium. Next base: position 7,453 of record DASTYK010000132.1, read on the forward strand.
GACGTGAGCTTCACGGGGTGCGGCACGATGCGGACGTGCGGGTTCACGCCGTGCAGCCGCTCGCTGGCGGCGTCGACCTTGGCGCGGCCGACGTCGTCCGTCGAGAACATGACCTGGCGCTGCAGGTTGGAAAGATCGACATCGTCGAAATCGACGAGGCCGATCGTACCGACGCCGGCCGCGGCGAGGTACAGTCCGATGGGCGAACCGAGTCCACCGGCACCCACGACCAGGACACGCGCGTTGCGCAGCCTTTCCTGCCCCTCCCAGCCGACCTCGGGCAGCGTGATGTGTCGCGCGTAGCGCTGTATCTCCGCGCGCTCGAAGGTGCCCGCAGCACCGGCGCCGCCTGCAATGCTTGGTACGATCATGAGCGTGTCTCCGTCATGGACCGACTCCTCCGGGTCTGAAATCTCCTGCTCGTTCCGGTATACCCGGACATGGCCGCGCAGTGCGCCGTTCTCCGCGAACAGGTGGCGCCGGAGACGCGGATAGCGTGCGACGAGCGTGGCGAGCGCGTCGCCCGCGCTGGTCGCCTGCAGTGTCAGCTCCGCAGAGCCATCGGTGTACTCGCGCAGCGCGTACGGCAGCAGCAGCGTCACGCCCATGACGCCTCGATGGCGATTTCCTCGAAGCAGCGGTCATCCTTCAACCGCCAGGCGCGCACGTCCGGGGCCGATGCGTCACTGCGCCCCGCAACGATCACGTAGACGAAGCCCGGCCAGGCCAGGTCGCGGTCGAGCCTGCTCGGCACGGCTGCATCGGTCGGATGGGAGTGGTATACGCCACAGACCCAGGTGCCCGCCGCGCGAGCGGCCCTCTCGACCCCGACGAACGCACTGGGCGGTATGTGGTAT